>NZ_JBBAKG010000046.1:0-44167 GCF_040403615.1 Haliscomenobacter sp.
TACTCATCGGAAATCAACATTTAGGGGCGATAAAAAAATAAGTGTTTCATTTTGCCAAAGGATTAGATGAGTAAACGGTTCATTTCGAGTTTTTTATCTAATCCTTTGGCTACAAGAAAATGAAACACTTATTTTTGCCCCACTTCATAAAAGCGGTTTTGGCTGCAAAAAACACCCTCCTAATATGAAAATCAAAACACTCTGCACCGTTTTTTTCCTGGCCCAAATGCTGTTCAGCCTGGCTGCCCAAAACAATTCCAAGCCCCTTCGGGTGGGTGTGGTTGGGCTTACGCATGCCCATGTACACGGGATTCTGAATCGCCCCAAAGGCAATGATATCGAAATTGTTGGCATCGCCGAACCCAACCGCGATCTGGCTGCACGGTATGCCAAACAGTACAAGTTTGACCTGAGTATGGTATACAACACGATCGAAGAGATGGTGGAAAAAACCAAACCTGAAGCGGTAACCGATTTTAGTTCCATTTTCAATCACCTCAACACCGTGGAATATTGTGCGCCACGTGGCATTCACGTGATGGTGGAAAAACCCTTGGCAGCCAATTGGAAACACGCTCAAAAGATGGTCGCCCTGGCCAAAAAGCACCAGATTCATCTGCTGACCAACTACGAAACCACCTGGTATGGCAGCAATGTCAAAGCCTATGACCTCATTCATACCCAAAATAAAATCGGACAAATCCGCAAAATGGTCTTCCATCACGGGCATCCCGGGCCGATTGAAATTGGCTGCAATCCAGAATTTTTGGCTTTCCTGACCGATCCGGTGCTGGACGGCGGAGGCGCTTTGACCGATTTTGGTTGTTATGGTGCGAACCTGTCCACCTGGTTTTTGAAAGGTGAAACACCTAAAACGGTCTTTTGCAGTGTGCGGCACATCAAACCCAAACTGTACCCCAAAGTAGAGGATGAAGCCACCATTGTGCTGGATTATGCCAATACCCAGGTCATCATTCAAGCTTCCTGGAACTGGCCTTACAGCCGCAAAGACATGGAAGTATATGGCCAAAGTGGGGTATTGGAATGTTTGAATGGAAAAGACATGTTGCTGGGCGCAAAATTGGAAGACAGAGGTACTCCACTGGTAGCCGAAGCACTTCCAGCAGGCAAGAACGACCCTTTTGCCTATTTCGAAGGCGTAGTGCGTGGACGGATTGCTTTACAGCCCTTTGAATTGTCGGCCTTGGACAATAACCGAATCGTGGTACAAATCTTAGAAGCTGCCAAGCATTCGGCGGCAACCGGAACGGTGGTCAATTGGAAGAAATTTTTCAAGGAATAGGACGGGGTTCTATTGCCCTTTCATCAGCAGCACAATCTGCCCGAGGTGGTACACATCGTGGTGGATGATGCCGTGGAGCAACACGTAGAAACTGTAATTGCGGCCTTCTACGGTTTGTTCCAGTAGCGAATCATTGGTTTGCTCCAACTGCTCCAGCAGCATGGTCTGGCTGTCTTCGAATTGCTGCAGCGTAATTGTCCAGCTTTCCTCATTGGGTTCTACCCTGGGATAATTGGCTGCATCATTGACATCATAGGTGGTATTGCCCCGGAGTTTTTCGATGGTAAAACGCCGCCAGGCGGTCATGTGTTCTACGATTTCAATCAGGGAGTGGCTATTGCCGATGCGCTGCCCGAGTTGATCGGAAGACACTTTGCGCAATGTCTCCATGACCGCCGGGCCATGCCAGGCAGCGCCATCAAAGGTACGGCGCAACAATTCAATGATTCCTTGACGATACATAGAGCAGAGATGAATTGAGTTAAAGATACAAAAAGCAATTGGAGAACATGTTCAATTATTAGATATAAATGGTATTTTTATAAAAAAATGAAACGGTTTAATATTTTAACCAGATAGAATATGTAGCTTTGGTTTCCCATCCTTCCGGGAATCTTCAGCCCGTATTTGGTATCATTCGAAACATTAGAACAATTGGCCGCTCAATCAGCTTTGGCGCAAGCCGCAATGGAAATCGTACATTCTGCGGCGGATGCCCTCGAAAATTCAGCTTCTGCCATGGAGCAATACGCCCTCGGATTGGGCTATACTTACAGCGATCCTGCTGGAGCCTGGACTTGGTTTCAACGGGAATTGTCCCGACAAACCCCCCAGGGAAATCTCTCCAATGTTCAAAATCCACTGGCCAACACCCCTCCGTTTCACGCTATTCTGGCCTGGTATTGGTGGAAAAAAGATCCAGAAACGGCACCAATCAATGCCTGTTTTGATGGTTTGGTCAACTTGCATCGGTATTGGTATGAGCAACGCGATCTGGCAGAACTTGGGCTGCCGGCTATTCATTTTGCCGAAGAAAGCCTGATCCCTGAGTTTCTGAAAAATGTATACCATTCGACGACATTTAAGGTGCAAGACCCTGCTTTTTTGGGCTTGTTGTGTCGCGCCAACGAGTGCCTGATCGAATTAGGTGAAGCGCTCGGCAAAGATTTGACGGAGCTGCTCCAATGGCAAGAACTCACCATTTTTGGATTGAATGAAGACCTTTGGGATGCTCAATTGGGTGTTTACCGCATGATGGATCTGGATTCGGGCAAACCCTTGCGTGCGCAATGGCTGTCCAATTACATTCCCCTTTGGGCGGGCGTACCCGATCAGGAGCAGGCAGAGAAAATGTGTCGCAGCCTGGTAAAAGGGTTTTTTAGAGAAAATTACTGGGTCTTGCCCACCCAAATTCCCACCGAAAGTACAAGCGAAACCGAAGCCAACGAAGTGGTTTCTCCGCTACTCAATCGCTTGATTTATGCGGGATTGCTGCGGTACGGTTTCAATGAAAATGCCAATTACCTCAACAAAAAGGCGCTCCAAATGGTAGGCAGTTATGGCTTTTACCCCAATTACAAAGCTTTGATGCATCCGTATGACAACATCGGAATTGGCAAAGGCAATGCAGCCGATACCGCTGCCATTGTACTGGATATGGCCAATGGGGTATTGGAAAAAAAGAGCTTTGAACAAATTTGGTAGACCTACAAATACTGCTGAATGAATGCCGCATACTCCGCAGCGTCGATGAACTTCCATCTTGCAGCCTCGAAAGCATCAAGTTCTGTCTGAACCGGAAAACTGAAGTACGCAGATTCTGCTTCGTTCTGTGCTAAAGTTTCTGGTTTTTCGCCTTTCAAGATGCCCTCTACCACGGCAGCAACCCAGGGCGCACTGGCTGGGTACAAGCTCAGGATGTGCCACAAAAGAGATTTTTGAGGATCAACAGGCAGATTGGAGAATCCAATGATCCCACCAGTATCGATGGTCTTGTCATCGATGTAATGCAATGTTCCATTGATGGTTTGGTCGCCCTCCATCAAAGCCCGGAATACGGCCAATACCCCCCGGTAGTTGGGTAGACGGCCAGAATGAAAATTGACCACCCCCAATCGTGGAATCTGCACAAATTCATTGCCGAAGATCCGGCCATACCGAATCGAAAGCACCAAATCTGGTTGTAAATCCCGAATCTGCTGCAGACTTGCCGCAGACTTGACATCGTTCAGGGGCGTGATGGGAATGCCGTATTTTTGGGACAAACCTTCAAAGGTCAATAGTTGCGCAGTACCGGTTTGTCCTTGGCCATCCAATTGTGGAAACAAAAACTCGTTGGGCAGGATTTGCTCAAAAAACTTGAGGTCTTGCAAGGCCTGTGGCGCATCGGGATTGGCCTTGCCTACTTTTTCAGAAATAAAAATGTGCTGAATGTAGGGCTGTAAAAGTGGCAGCAAATGATTCAACATCAGGTTGCTGGCCAAATCGCGGTTGGTAAAATAGAGTAGGCACATAGGTTGATTTGGATCCAAAGTTAATTTAGAAATCCTAATATGAAACCTTTCATTTAATTCTTATAAAACGGAATCTAGACTTTGCTGCTTACCTTCTATTTATTCAGAACATAAGAATAAGATTGGACTTTCTCTCCTGGTTTAATCGGTTTGGCGTTGAAAAAGCCTTCAATCTTGTTGTTCTCTTTTTGCAAAAAAGTGACCAGGGTGAGTGCGGCCACTTTTTCGCCTTTGAGGTACATGTCGCCTTGTGCAAAGATGACGTTGTCCTGGATGCTTCCAGTAACTTTGGCATATCCGGTAAATCCGCCTACCCATTGTATCTCGAGCGTTGCTGCTCCGTTCTTGGCATCAATTTCGCTAAGGGACACGCTGGTTTCGGCTTGTTTGTTCAAGGTGATGTTTTTGGTAATTCCCTGATAAACGCCTTCGTATGGGCGGTAATTCTTGATCGGGAAATGGGGCATGCTGGCTATTTTAGCCTGGATGTCGATGGGTTTGCTCTGGGCGGTATCTTTTACGCTGGCAATTTTGTCTTCCTTGTTGACCACAGAAGGCGCAGGAAGAATATCACTCAGCACATTTTCCTGGTATTTGAATCCTTTTCTGCGCAGAAGGCCTCTTTCAAAATTGTACAGGTATTGGCCTAGTCCCTTGCCGGGTTTTTCGTTGAGGAGTTTTCCCTCATCGTTGAAGAATTTTTGCGATCCATACCAGTCTTCACCGTTGAAAACGCCTATTTGAGACATCTTTCCATTTTTATTAAACCAGCGGCATTCTCCTTTGAGGTGAACCTTTAGGGCATAAAGATTGACCCCTCTTTCTTCATGCATGCGTGCAATCATCATGTGGCCCTGGAATTCCAGCTCTCCAGTGAGGTAGTGGTCTTCGAAATAATAATAATTGATTTTTTCAACGATCTTATCGAGGGCTACAGTTTGGTTGTTTGAGCCCAATGCATTGGAAGGATTGACCTCTTCGACGCCTACCGAACGATAAATTCTATAAATATTGGCGCCAATCTGGTTCTTGAGGTTCTGGCCACTGATGTCGAAAAAGATTGGCCCTTCAAAGCCATCTGGAACCTTGATTATTTGAGCAAAGGCAGCAGCGCTAATCAGGAATTGGGTGCAAAAGAGCAGTAGGAATTGCTTGAACATTGAGCTTTTTGTTTAGTTGAATTCAATGTAAAAAGATGTCGTTGAACTTTGGCCGGCTGTGCATTGATTTTACCTATATTTAATATTGCATTGACATTGATTAGCAGACTAATGGGCAAATCCCTGCTTATTCTTTGCCCAATTTAAATGAGCAGGACTGTACTTTTTCATTCTGATCAAGCAATTTGATGTTGAAAAAACCTTCCAGTTTGCCCTCTTCTTTTTGCAGAAAAGTGGCCAGGGTAATGGTACCAACTCTTTCTCCGTTGACTTCCCAATCGCCGCGGGCAAAAATGACATTGTCATGGATACTGCCAGTCAGTTTCGTGTGGGCTTCAAAACCTCCAAACCAATACACCTCAAGCACGACCTCTTCTTCTTTTTCAATGAATTCGATGATTTCCAAACTGGTATTGGCGGTTTTTTGAATACTTGCATTGATCGTTTTGCCCTGATACAGCCCTAAATAAGGCCGATAAGTACGAATGGGAAACCGCGGCATGCTCATCAATTTTGCCGCCAAATCGGTTGGTTTGGTATCGATAACTTCCTTGCTTTTGGCTTGGTTGCTTTGCGGGGTCGGGAGAATTTCACTCTTTGCGTTTTCACCATAACTAAAATTTTTGCGTTCCAAAACCGAGTGTTCCAAAACGTAATCGTATTGGATCAGGGGGAGTCCCGGAGTCGATTTGATCAATTTGCCTTCATTGTCGAATTGCTTTTGGTCGCCATAAATACTTTCTCCATCGTATACCCCAACCTGGGACAATTGGCCATTGCGGTGGTACCAACGGCATTCTCCTTTCAAATGCACTTTTAATGAATTATTGAGTCCCAAGCCTTGATCCTGGTGCAATTTGGAGACCCTCAAGTTGCCTTGAAACTGGATTTCCCCTGTGATGAAATAGTCTTCAAAATAGAAATACAGGTTTTCAGTACTGTTTTTAAAAGTCAGTACGCCATTGATGCCAAGGTGCTGTTTGCCCAGCTTTTCATTGGGGTTTGAGGGGCGGTAAATGCGGTATAAATTGGCATCCGTCGGGTTGGTGAGGAGTTGGCCTTTTTTGTCAAAATAGATTGGCCCTAGGAAATTGGGGGGCGTGGAGATGGACTGAGCGTAGAACCAATTGCTGCCAAAAACACTTAAAATTAGGAGGGTAATAATTTTAACATTCATGTCAGAATTGTATTTGTAGTTGAAGCGATCAGAAGGCTAAAAAAATCTATTTGTAAATTTAAAGATTAAAATGGACAGTTGGCTTGGGTAATTATAGCAAATGGTCTCTACACCTCAATCATCGCTTTCACCACCAACTCCTCCTGCTTCAACCAACCTGGGAATTGTTCTGCCGCTTCGGCAAATCCCACCCGATGGGTGATGAATTGCAAGGGGTGAATTTGTTTCGAGCGCATGGCATGCAGCACATTTTCAAAATCTTCCTTGGTAGCATTTCGACTGCTCATCAGGGTACCTTCCCGTTTGTGAAATTCTGGATGCGAAAAGCTGATGTCCCCTTTTTGCAAACCCACCAGAATGTAGCGTGCACCATGCGCCATATAAGCAAAAGCGCCTTGAATGGCAGGTAGACTTCCCGTGGCGTCAAAAACCACCGTTGGCATGTCTCCCTGGGTGAAATCGCGAATTTTTTCCATTAATTCCGGGTCACGCGCATTGAGTACCAGCGCAGCCTGGGTATGTTGACCACAAAAATCCAGGCGGGCAGGGTTGACGTCTAACGCAATCACTTTTGCTCCTGCCAAGTGGGCAAACTCGATGATGCCCAGGCCGATGGGCCCAGCTCCGATCACTAGTGCATATTCGCCTGCTTGTATTTGCGCTCGTCTCACTGCGTGTGCACCAATCGCGAGGGGTTCGACCAGAGCTAGTTCTTCAAAACTTAGTCCATCTCCAGCAATCAAAGACCAGGAAGGTACTGCGATCTGCTCCCGCATACCCCCGTCAATGTGTACCCCAAATACCTGAAGTTGTGCGCAGCAATTGGTGCGGCCACTGCGACAGGCAATGCATTGCCCGCAATGAAAATAAGGGATAAAAGTGACTGCCTGGCCAAGGTTAAAACCAGTTGGAATATCTCCACCAATTAACTCTCCAGCTAGCTCATGCCCCAATATGCGCGGGTATTGGAAGTAAGGTTGGGTGCCTTCGAAGGCATGAAGATCAGTGCCGCAAACCCCAATGCGGCGAATGCGCAGCAAGGATTGCCCAACTGCAACTTGAATGGCTGCGTCTTCGGAGTATTGAAAGTGTCCGGGCTCGGTGCAGGTGAGGGTGTGGTTCATTTTGTTTGTTTATCTTGTCAAATCAAGCGAAATTAGTGTTTTGCAGGAAAAATTCAACCGCAATCCAAAAATTGCTACATTTGATTGCGAACTACTGAATCTGTTCCTAAGCAACACCACCATGCAAAAATTCCTTTTTCTCGCCATTCTGATCTATTCTTTACAATCTTGTCAAGCCCCTTCGACCTCGAAAGAGTCAACCGCGAAAGAAGACACCTTCGCTTACGATTACAACCAACTCAAAGCCCATGTTCCGGTCATTCTGCTCCAGGATGGTGACCGAAAAATCCTCATCGTTGAAGCTTTTCAAGGCCGTGTAATGACCAGTACCGCTACAGGTATGGATGGCAATAGTTATGGTTGGATCAACCACGAATTGATCCAAAAAGGCGAATACCAACCCCACATCAATGCTTATGGTGGGGAAGAACGCTTTTGGCTAGGCCCCGAAGGAGGACAGTATGGGCTGTATTTCAAAAAAGGTGACCCTTTTGATCTTGCGCACTGGCAAACACCTGGCGCGATTGATACCCTGAAGTACCCCATGGTGGGAAAAGGGAACAACTGGGTGCGTTTTGTCAACAGTTTCAGTCTGGAAAATTATTCAGGCACCCGTTTTGACCTGAAAATTGACCGCAGCATTCGTTTGCTGGAAGAAAAAGAAGCGGCACATATGCTCCACGTCTCGCTGGAAAAAGTCAAATGGGTGGCTTACGAAAGCGACAATCAACTCAGTAATGAAGGCAATCGGGATTGGGACAAAAGTACAGGAGCAGTGTCCATCTGGCTGCTGGGTATGCTAAAAGCGACGCCCTCTCAAGTGGTGATTTTACCTTTCAAGAATGGGGGAGGAGACCTGGTCAACGACGCCTATTTTGGTAAAATTGGAGAGGATCGTTTGGTCAAAAAAGACCAGGTCCTTTTTTTTAAAGGCGATTCTAAATCACGCGGCAAACTGGGCATTCCACCCAGCATCGTCAAACCCGTGGCGGGTAGCTACGATGCAGCCAAAGGTACGCTGACCATTTTGCGTTTCAACTACCAGGGAGACACCGCCTATGTCAACTCTATGTGGGAAAACCAACGCTTCCCCTACCGTGGCGATGTTGTCAATGCCTACAACGATGGCCCCAATGATACTGGCGGGCAATTGGGTGCATTTTACGAATTGGAGACGTCTTCTCCAGCGCTGATACTCCCCAAAAGAGCTGCTTATCGACATGTACAGCAAACCTTTCATTTTGAGGGAACTGCGGAGGAGTTGAATGCGATTTGTAAGAAGGTGCTGGGGGTTGAGTTGAATCAGGTGCCGAAACTTTAAAGATGTTGTGGGATTAAACAAAAATCGATAACTTTAGATCAGAATTTCTCAAATGGCGCGTGACATTTTTCATTCAAATGTAAAGGATGCCCTCATTAAAGATGGTTGGCTAATTACTCATGATCCTTATGAATTGGAAATGGGTAGTCCTGATTACGAAATTGACTTGGGTGCTGAAAAAGTTATTGCCGCACAAAAAGGAATAGAACTAATCGCTGTTGAGGTTAAAAGTTTCGTAGGAAAATCAGCTGGCTATGAATTCCACCAAGCAGTTGGTCAATATCGTAATTACAAAAGCGCACTTGATGATATTGAACCTGGAAGGGTTATCTTTTTGGCGATTTCGGAAGATATTTACGAATCCTTCTTCAAACTTCCCTTCCCTCAAAAACGTTTGAATGAGGACAAGATTAACCTTTTGGTATTTTCAATAACAGATAAAATCATTGTGTAATGGATAAGGCAGTATTGAATCGACAAATTCTTCTAGAGGTCCTGCACGAATATCTTGAGCGTCGCAAAAAGAACCCTGATGACGGTGTTCGAATTGTACCTGTTTTTGATGAAGAGCACGATAACTACGAGATTAAGAAAATAGGATGGCGCAACAAACGTCGAATTAGCTTTACTGTTTTTTTCTTTTCTATCGCTGATGATGGAAAAATCTGGGTTCAGGTAAATGCCTCGGACTACGATATTGTTGGTGACTTAGAGGAGAAAGGTGTTACTAAATCAGACATTGTTTTGGCTTTTCATGCCCCACATTTAAGACCTTACACAGGTTATGCTGTGGCCTGATAGCTATTTATACCCTAACTTGTACATCTAAAACCATCGATAAATTGAAAAGCACGCTTGCCTTTTGGAGTTGTATTTTTATATTTTCACAACTCTTGGCTCAAGGAAACGTAAGCATCCAAAACGCCTGGCGCCAAACTTACCTCAATGTAAGTTCTGGGAAGCCCAATCTTGGCGAACAAGGCAGCAAATCCACCTGGATCATCGAAAAAATTGCCAATAGTGCAGAAGTAAGAATAAAGAGCGCAGCTACTGGAGCCTACCTTAACGCTGAGGCCAGTGCCCAATTTCCTGAAATCGGAAAAATAGAACCCGGCTGGTTTAGCGCGATGTGGATCATGGAACCCATCGCTGGTTCAACTGAAGTACGCATCAAAAACAAATGGCGAGAGACCTACCTGCACACTGAAAATGGCGGCGTTGAACTGGGTGAGATCCAACCTGGTTGGGTAAGTGCCCGCTGGAAAATCAAACCGACCACAGGCAACGCCAAACCGTCTACCACTACTTCCAGCAAACAACCTTTCAACACCATTCCCTTGGGCGGCAATACATTCTTCAATAATTTTGGTAGCAGCGGGATCAGCCTTTCAATCCAAGGTATCCAAAACTGGACCGATGCCACGGTAATCCCTACTGTTTACTTTCGTTTATTGGAAAGTGGAACCTACTCGATCAACCTCGTTGCCAAAGCCGCCCAGAAAAGTACGCTCAACGTCGGCATTGGCCGTAGCAATGTGAAAGTAGAAGTAAATGGCACCGAGTGGAAAAAATACCCCCTGGGTTCTTTTAGCCTCGCCGCCGATTACCTGCCCATTGTGCTGAAAGGCATCCTCAAAACCGGAACCAAATTTGCCGACATCCAGGCAATAGAAATCCAGTGTGACCCCGCAAATCTCAAATTTGTAGACGCCAGCTTGACCGTGAAAGCCGACGATAGTTACTATTTTGGTCGTCGCGGTCCTTCGGTACACCTCACTTACACCTTGCCAGCGGGCAAAGACATCGAATGGTTTTACAATGAAGTAACGGTACCTAATAGCAACGATGTCATTGGCTCGTACTTTATGGTCAATGGTTTTGCCGAAGGGTATTGTGGCATCCAGGTGAATAGCCCTAACGAGCGCCGCGTGTTGTTCTCGGTCTGGAGTCCTTTCAGCACCGACGATCCCTCCTCCATCCCTGATGACCAACGAGTGAGATTGTTGGCAAAAGGACCGGGCGTGAATGCCCAGGATTTTGGAGGCGAAGGCTCCGGTGGCCAAAGTTACCTGGTGTACAATTGGAAAGCGGGGCAAACCTATAAATTCCTGACTCGCATTCGCCCCAATGGCGACAATACAACAACCTATACCTCCTACTTTTTTGACCCCAACACCCAGGACTGGCGGCTTATTGCTTCATTCAAGCGGCCAAAAATCTCAACCTGGTACAAATCGCCGCATTCTTTTCTGGAAAATTTTGAACCCGAGCGGGGCGCGATAACCCGCCAAGTGCTTTACAACAACCAGTGGGTTTGTGATGCCCAGGGCAACTGGACAGAAATGACCACGGCCAGGTTTACCAATGACAATACCGGGCGGAAGAAACTTCGTATGGATTTTCAGGGCGGGGTTCTGAATAACCAATTCTTCCTCCGCAATTGTGGTTTTTTCAAGGATTGGGTCGATCCAGATACTCGGTTTAGCAGAAGCCCGGGTGGTAAACAGCCGGTTGTTGACTTTAATCGCTTGCCTAAGTAACTTGAAAAACTGACCTGTAAGTCGTATTTTTGTAAAAACCAACAACCATGACCGCCATTACCAGTCAGTTTGAGGGAATCCTGGCGCTCGCTTTTCCAGATAAAGGGATGAGCGATGAGCAGTTCTTTGCATTTTGCCAACTGAATCGGGATGTCAAAATAGAGCGCAACACACAAGGAGAAATCGTCATCATGTCACCAACCGGATCAGAAACAGGCAATTGGAATTCTTCATTTAATGGAGTATTGTTTGTCTGGAACAACCAAACCAAACTAGGAAAAACCTTCGATTCTTCGGCGGGTTTCAAACTCCCAAACGGCGCTACCTACGGGCCAGATGCCGCCTGGATGCCCTTGGAAAAATGGAACAGCATCAGCGCTGCGGAAAAAAGAAAATTTGCTCCACTGGTTCCAGATTTCATCATGGAATTGCGCTCGCCTAGCGATCGTTTGGAACCTATTCAGGATAAAATTGCCGAATTTATGGAATGCGGTTGTCGACTGGCCTGGTTGATCGACCCTGAGGCACAGCAAACCACCGTATACCGCGCAGATGGCAGCGAAACCAAGGTGGCTTTTGACGAAATGTTGAGCGGCGAGGATGTGCTGCCCGGTTTCAGTGTAAATTTGGCTAACTTGTTTGAGTAGAAAAGTTTGATTGCCTGGTAGCCCAGCACATACTCCTTAAGGAACGGGTACTAAACGGCACACTTTCCAATTTTTTTTCAAAAAACACTTACCTTTAAGTTGATCAATACAATATAAGCTTGAGTTCGATGCGCATTACCGAGTGGCTGACACCTGCAAACCCTTGTCGACAATTTGAAAACAATGAGCAATTGTTTCAAGCCCTGAAAAGTTTGAACAACTCGGCAATACGTTGTGTGCAAAACAAGGCGATGCCATCGGCGAAGAAATTGGTTGAGCAATACAAACTGGCGCCAGAAAGCGTCGATGAATTGCTCAACCAAAGTTCGCTCATTTTTTTGCGAAAAATAGAGGATGGCTCCTACCAGTTTCAAGGTCATGCCCCCTCTAGTTACCTCGTGGAAATCATGAAGCGGGTGGCGCTATCGATGACCAGAAAGCGCCAAACAACTTATGAATCGATCGAAGACCACCACGATCTGCACGATCCCGATATTGAGGCCAGCAACCGGCAACGCGAATCCGCCGAACTGGTGCGGCAATTTTTGGGACAAATGGGCGAACCTTGTGAGTCCGTCATCCGACTGCACCACATCGAGGGTTACCCCGACGACGAAGTGGTGCGACAAGGTTGGACCCGCTACACCACTACCGATTCGCTGAAGATAAAACGCAGCGATTGTATGAAAAAATTGATCCAAATAGCGCGACAATGGAGAAATACGAACAATATCTGAGTGACAACGCTGACGACGACGAACGCCGCGCCGCCGCACAAGTCCTAGAGGGCTTGGCGGGCATAAGGCTGGAAGCGAAGCTGCGCGAAGTAGCGGCAGAACAGGCTGCCCAGCACCGACGAACGCTTTGGAGAAGACTACTTTTCACCTTGGCTGCGCTGGCTTTTTTGGCCGCCGTGGCCTATTGGTTTTTTAACAAAAACGTGAGCACGCCAAGTGTGCCACCAATAGAAAAACAAGCCCCCAGCTCACCGTCGCCGACCAAAAAACAAACACCTGAACAGTATAAATTAGAAAAGCCTCGGGAAAAGCCCCCCATTGCCCAAATCAAACCGCAGGAAGAAGTTCCGGTGCCACCTGATCCTATTCTCCCCACCTTTGCACTACAAGACGAAGTCATTCCTGTGCCACTTCATGCTGCTCCTGACTTGGTTGCTGCACGTGGCCAGGGCGAAGCAAATGCGGCCCTTAAAGCTCTGCTCGATCAGTTGTGGTATGTGGATTATCCGCCATTCGGGTTGAAAATTGACGCCACTTATGACAGTGCCGACAAATTGCTAAAAAAGCGCGATTTTAGTGCGGCCTACCTGGCCTTGGAGCAAATTGAACAGATACAAGCTGACTCATTAAGCCGTAAAATAGCACGCGAGAATCAAAAGCAGCTGGAAAAAGACCCTACCGCAAGCCCGGTGGCAGCTTCGCCCATGGCGAACGACACTCTTTTGTACCTCAAAGCTTATTGCCTACTTGAAATGGGTGAAGGTCAAGAGGCTATATTTTATTTTTCTCGAATGCGTTTTCCTGATCCCGCCTGGATACCTCAGTTGACCTGGTACCGGACCTTGGCTTTGTTGCAGGCCGACAAACGATCGGAAGCACTTGCACTGTTCAATACAATAGCGGCAAACTCGGGACACCCTTACCGCAGGCAAGCTCGAAAAGCGTTGAAGTTGTTGCAATAATTTACCGTTAATCAATTTTGCTATGAGAAACTGCTTATGTATGGCTTTTTGCCTGATCACGGGTTTGCTGAGTGCGCAAACGGTGGATTCGGTGGCGCTGCGACGGGTGGATAGTTTGATCAAAGTCTCCCTTACGCTTACTGCCAAAAGGGACTTTGAACAAGCCCTCGACGTTAATGAAGTAGCAGAAAAAATCGCACTGGACAAGCTGGGGCAGCAGTCAGCAGCCTACGGCAGTTGTTGTTTTAACCACGGTAGAATATTGTATGCCAAAAGAGACTATCCAGGTGCCGAAAAATGGTACCTTGAATCCATAGCCATTCAGGGAAAAGTCCAGGGAGGGGAACATCCCGATTATGCCTTGACCCTGAACAACTTAGCTTTGCTGTACCGGATCATGGGCCAATACGATAAAGCCGAACCGCTTTACTTTGAAGCCATAGCCGTACGTGGAAA
This sequence comes from Haliscomenobacter sp., assembly GCF_040403615.1. Classification (NCBI taxonomy): domain Bacteria; kingdom Pseudomonadati; phylum Bacteroidota; class Saprospiria; order Saprospirales; family Haliscomenobacteraceae; genus Haliscomenobacter; species Haliscomenobacter sp. The sequence goes on from NZ_JBBAKG010000046.1 coordinate 13,941, forward strand.
AGCTTTAGGAAGGGAACATCCCGATTATGCCCAAAGCCTGAACGGCCTGGCGATTCTGTACCAGGAAATGGCCCAATTGGATAAAGCCGAACCGTTTTACCTTGAATCCAAAGCCATACGTGAAAAAGCTTTGGGAAGGGAACATCCCGATTATGCGTCAAGTCTGAACAACCTGGCTGCACTGTACCGGAGAAAGGGCGAATATGATAAAGCCGAACCACTCTACCTTGAATCCAAAACTATCCGGGAAAAAGTCCTGGGCAAGGAACATTTCGATTATGCCGCAAGCCTGAATAACCTGGCGAATCTATATAGTATGATGGGCCAATACGAGAAAGCCGAACCATACTACCTTGAAACCAAAGCCATACGGGAAAAAGCCCTGGGCAGGGAACACCCCGATTATGCCCAATGTCTGTACAATCTGGCACTTATGTATGAAATGATGGGTCAGTATGAAAAAGCCGAACCGCCTTACCTTGAAGCCAAAAACATCTGGGGAAAAGCCCTAGGAAGGGAACATCCCGATTATGCCGCAAGCCTGAATAACCTAGCGAATCTGTATAGTGTGATGAGCCAATACGAGAAAGCCGAACCATTCTTACTTGAACTGTCCTCGGTTAATAGGCGTATTGTTGAACGAGCCTTACACCACCTTTCCGAAAGTGAATTGAACGATTTCTTAGATAATTTTTCCAACAATTCGCTCAGTCAGAACCAAACCCTTTCATTCACTCAAAAAGCCGCCAGTAAAAAAATGGTTCCTGTCTGCTACGACAACAGCCTCTTCTACAAGGGTTTTCTGCTCCAGTCCGTAGGTCGGATCAAACAATTGGCCCTTTCGGATGAGGGCGCTGCTGAAAAATACATCCTGCTGAAAGGCTACCACCGCCGATTGGCCACTCAGTATGCCCAACCCATTGCCAAACAGGATAGCGCTCTGGTGGCCCAATTAGAAACCAAGGCCAATGACCTTGAAAAAGACCTTGCTCGCACCGTAGCAGGATGGGGCCAAGCCTTGCAGCAGGTTAAATGGCAGGAAGTTCAAACGGCTTTGAAACCCAACGAAGCAGCAATCGAGTTTGTCAGCTACCGTTTTTATCGAAAAAAACAAACCGACAGCATACTTTACGCTGCGCTTGTTCTTTTGCCTGGTACAGACTCGCCAAAATTCATCCACCTCTTCGAAGAAAAACAACTCACCGCCTTCCTCAAAACCGAGGGCAGCCCGCAACCCACTTTTTACAATGATCTCTACTCCGCTGGCAAAAAGGGCGACCAACTCTACGATTTGATCTGGAAACCCATCGCCGCCGCCTTGCCGCAAGGCACGACCGTGTATTGCTCGCCCTCGGGCCTGCTGCACCGCCTCAATCTGGGTGCCATCCCCACACCCGACGGCAAAACATTGGCCGAAAAAAACCGCCTGACCATGCTGGGCAGTACCCGACAGTTGGTTATTCCATTGGTGTCGACCACCCAGCAAAGTGCTACTGCTCAACTGTACGGCGGCATCCAATATGACGCCACACCTAACTTAGCCGCCAATACTCCCGCCAAACCCGAAGACCTGGCTGCCCGGCGTGGCCCCAGTATCGCCCAAAATGACTCCACCCTGCGCGGCGAAAACTGGAACTACCTCCGCTGGACCGAAGTGGAAATCAGTGCTGCTGCCAACGTGATGAAAAGCAAAGGCATCTTGCCTACTTTGAAAAAAGGCGCAGAAGCTACCGAAGAATCTTTCAAAGCCCTGGGTCAAGGCAGCGCCTCACCGCGCATCCTGCACTTAGCTACCCACGGCTTTTTCTTTCCCGACCCCAAAGAAAGCAAGCCGGGAGAGGGGCAGGTCATTGGCGAAAAAACCTTCAAAGTATCCGACAACCCAATGATCCGCTCCGGCTTGGTACTGGCGGGGGGCAACTACGCCTGGAAAACGGGTAAACCCTTGCGCCCCGACCTGGAAGACGGCATCCTCATCGCCTACGAAATCAGCCAGATGAACCTCGCCAATACCGAACTGGTGGTACTCTCCGCCTGCGAAACGGGCCTTGGTGACCTGGTAGGCAATGAAGGGGTGTACGGCTTGCAACGCGCCTTCAAGATTGCAGGCGCGAAGTACCTTATCATGTCGCTGTGGCAAGTGCCCGATTTTCAAACGCAGGTATTTATGACGGCTTTTTACAAACACTGGTTAGAGCGGAGGATGGCGGTGCCGGAAGCCTTTCGGGCTACGCAGGCGGAACTGCGGGGGAAGTATAGTGGCGAGGCGTTTAAGTGGGCGGGCTTTGTGTTGGTGGAGTGAGTTATGTTTAAAATTTTTAGGGGTACTAAACTTTGGTGGTTGAGTACCCCTGAAAATCTCCTTTAAATGCCGAGCTTCTTAAAGCTCAACATTGCTCATTGCTACGATTTTCCAGCCATTCACACGCTCCAAAATGCGCAATTCACGGGTTCTTGAGGCGACTTTGCCGTCAGGGTTATAGGTTTCCTGGGTGTAAGTTACCCATGCGTTGGTACTGCCGACATGCGCTTCATAGTCCAATATTTTATAGGTTTGCCCCGTTGGTTTGTGCACTTTTGCAAAAGCATCGCCGAAGGAGCGCAAGGCATCACCTTTGAAATAGGCCGCGCCCGCAGTGGTTTTTAGAGAGGTTTGTTGACGTTCAACGTAGCTAAGATTGTAAGCCCATTGTTTGTTCAAGGCTGCGACATCACCCGCGTGATAAGCGTTGGTTTCGGCTTCGATGGTTTTGCGTACATTATTTTGCTCGAAATTATTGCCCGAATAATCCCACATTGCCAACAAACCTGCGATTTTCCAGTTACCATTTTGTTTTTCCAATACCCGAATTTCTTTGGAAGGAATGGCAGCATTTTCTTTACCGTACAAATATTGGTCGTAAGTCACAACGCAGGCATCGGCCCCGTAAAACTTGAAGGTGAAGTTTTCGTTGATTGGCTCCATTTTGCGCGGATTGGTGTTAAAAGCCGATTCGTTTTTCTTTTTGATGGCGTCCCAACTCATGTCAACTTCGTAACCTGTACGCGTATTCCAACCGCGAAACAAATGAGGCACTTGGGCAAAATAACTGTTGACATCTTTGGCGGCATAAGCATCAATCGTTTCTTGCCGCAACATTGTTTTAATGGTTTCTTGTTCCGTTACTGGATTGGGCGCTACAGGGGTGTGTTGGGTGGAAAGCAAAACGAGTTTATCACCTCTGATTTCGTAGGTTGAAGTAAACAAATAATCAATAATTTGGTCAGGTGTCCCATTCTCATAGTGCCGAACTGAGTGTTCGTGACCAGTAACGATAGCGGTTTTACCAATTTCTTTGATCCTTTGGTTCGTAAAACTCATATCAACGGTTTTAACGTCCCTGAAAAACAATGCGGTTGTGGCTTTGTCGGCAATCACCCCTGTACCCGAAATCAAAACGAAGTCATCGGCGGCAAGTTCCAGAAAAACTTTGTGTGGATTTTTCTGATAGGCGTCAAGTGTTGGCTTGTAGAGTTTTTCGAAGGGGCTTTGCGCTACGATTGGGGCAATACAAAGGCTGAGACACAGAAGTGTCAACTGGAGTTTTTTCATGATTGGTGATAATTAGGAGTTTTAAAATTAGTTTATACGCAACAAAGGTCAAATGTTCTGAACTGCAAGACAATAGGACTTTTGTTGTATTTTCGCAGAATAGGGTTTCAGCAAAATCGAGGATTCAAGTAGCTAAAACAGATAATCAATGGGTTCACAATATCAAATTTTTGCCCAAACGTCAATCGGTATGATACTGATGATGCTGTTGTATATGTTATTTCGTTCTTTACTTTACAAAGACAAAGCGTATTTTTTTTATGCTATTTACCTTTTTTGTTTTCTTTTATTTTTTGTAATCAGTAAATTGGGGTGGAGCGAAACAGACCTTGCTGGTATGTTAAGAGTAAATTATTTAAGAATTGCATTTCAAATTGGAGCTTATGTTTTTTATTTTTATTTTATCATTCTTTTCTTAAATCTAAAAGAACTTGCCCCAAAGGTTTACCGTGTATTTAAGTTGGCAATTCCTGTGGTGATTCTTTATGTGTCATGGGTTTTAGCCAATTTTTTTATCAAAACGCCATTAAATATTATTTTTACCACCTTTTTAATTATTAGACTTTTTCTTATTGGTGTTTCTGTTTTTGCAATAGTAAAAACCGCCAAATTAAACAATCCATTAGCCAATTTTTTTGTTTATGGAAATTCTGTCTTTCTATTTTTCATGTTGGTAGCATTGTATTTTTCTATTTTTCCAGCCTATTCTTCGAATCTAAGTGTTGATGAGGTTCTCTTTTATTTCGTTCCTTTGACTTATGCTTATATAGCCGTCATACTTGAATCCTTGTTTTTTGCATTGGGGCTTAGTTATAAAGCGCATTCAACTGAAATAGAAAAGAGAAAATTACAAGAAACATTTACCAGTCAATTAGAAAAAGAGGTAAAAGACCGTACCGAAGAAATAATTGAGTTGAAAGAAAAGCAATTTGAATACGAAACGCTCCAAGCCGTTACCATCGAACGCAATCGAATTGCACGAGATATGCACGATGATGTGAGCTCAGGATTGAGTGCGATTAACTTATTGGCCAATTACATTCAAACCGCCCCCCTCAGTAAAAACATTGAAACGGAGGTCAAACACATCGCCCAGTCGAGCAGCGACATCAATCAACGCATTCGGGAAATTATTTGGTCGGTCAACAGTGAATCCGATAACCTACTGGGTTTGGTGAGTTTTATGCGGCGGTATGCGGCGGAATTTGGCGACATTCATCACTTAGATTGCATTGTTCATGCTACACAGCCCTTACCCGATTGGCATTTATCGGGCGATGTTCGACGAAATCTGTTTTTATGCGTCAAAGAATCCTTGAACAATGCTGCTAAATACGCTCAGACGGAAAGAATTGATATATTGGTAGAAACAAATGCCAACGAATTAAAAATTAGAATAAAAGACAATGGCCAAGGCTTTGATTATGAAAAAGCGATTCAAAAAGGAGGAAACGGCTTGAAGAACATTCACAATAGGATGCAGCAATTGGTGGGGACCGCAACGTTTTTTACCGAAGGGCAGGCGGAAGTAGTTTTGGATTTGAAAATAAACCAATAACCTAAATCCTTTTTCCAAAATACTTATTCAACGCCTCTACCCTTGTCCTCACTTGTAGCTTGGTATAAATATTTGAAATATGCGTTTTTACAGTTTTTATACTGATAAACAACTCCGCAGCTACTTCCTTTTCCATACGACCGTCGGCTATTAATTCGATGATTTCTTTCTCCCTTGTAGTCAGAATATTGGCTTCTGGCGTTGGGGATATTTCACCTGTTTTTGCAAAAGATAAGGCCACTTTTCGCGCAATAGACGGACTCATCGGTGCTCCCCCCTCGCTTAAATCCCGAATTGCAGCAATCAGATGCTCGGGTGATGATGATTTTAAGACATAGCCCAAAGCCCCCGCACCCAACGCTTCAAACACCTTTTGGTGATCTTCAAAAATGGTCAAAATCATAAATTGAGTGTTTGGGCAGAGCGTTTGCAAATGCGCCACACATTCGATGCCCGTCATACGCCCTTGGCCCAAGTCTATGTCCATCAAGACAATATCGGGAGGATTTTGTGGTAAATGGACAAGTGCGTCTTCGCCGTTTCCAAAAACTTGGGTGCAAATCAAGTCTTCCGTATTTTGAAGGGTAAGCTGCAAGGCGTGGGCTAAGGTCGCTTCATTTTCAACAATGGCAATAGAAATGGGCATTTTCACTTGTTTTGTGCAAAATTAGTTTTTTATGCGCGCGTTATGCCTCAGACTTTAGTTGTATTTTGCACGGCTTGGCTAGAAGGGAAAATGGCGGTGCCCGAGGCGTTTCGGGCTACCCAGGCGGAACTGCGGAGGAAGTACAGTGGCGAGGCGTTTAAGTGGGCGGGCTTTGTGTTGGTGGAGTGAGTTTTACAAAAACACTTACCTTTAAGTTCATCAATCGGTAATTTACCACAGCCTGTTAATCAATCCAACGATGAGAAACTTCTTATGCCTGGCTTTGTGCCTGATCACCGGTTTGCTGAGTGCACAAACGGTGGATTCGGTGGCGCTGCGGCGGGTGGATAGCCTCATCCAGGTTTCGCGTACACTTAGCAATAAGCGGGAATTTGACAAAGCCCTCGAAGTGAATGCTGCCGCTGAAAAACTGGCCCTCGAAAAACTGGGAAAAGAATCAGCAGCATATGGCAATTGCGCTTTCAATCGGGGCAGGGTGAATGCCCTTAAAAGGGACAACCCAGAGGCCGAAAAGTGGTACCTCGAAGCCATCGCCATTCGGGAAAAAGTATTGGGAAAGCAACACTCCGATTATGCCGGAGCCTTGAATAACCTGGCCATTCTTTATAAATCCATGGGCAAGTATGACCAAGCCGAGCCACTCTACCTTGAGGCAATGGAAACCCGAAAAAAAGCATTGGGTATAGAGCACCCTAATTATGCCGCCAGCCTATACAATCTGGCACTCTTTTTTCAGGATATAGGCAAGTACGAAAAAGCCGAACTGCTGCTACTTGAAGCCAGAGAAATCTTTGGAAAGGTGCGAGGCAAGGAGCATCCCGATTATGCAGCCAGTATGAACGGCCTCGCGCTCATTTACATGGATATGGGCAAGTACGAAAAAGCCGAAATACTTTACCTCGAAGCCAAAACCATCCGGGAGAAGGTACAGGGCAAAGACAATTCCGATTATGCCGAAAGTCTGAACAACCTGGCAAGCCTGTACAGATCCATGGGCAACTATGAAAAAGCCGAACAGCTCCACCTCCAAGCCATAGCGATTAAGGGAAAAATACTGGGGAAAGAGCACCCAAGTTATGCCGTGAGCCTGAACAACCTCGCGATTCTTTATCGGGCCATGCGCAGTTATGAAAAAGCCGAACAGCTCTACCTGGAAGCCACGACAATCAAGGAAAAAACACTCGGAAAGGAGCACCCCGGCTATGCCCTAAGCCTGAATAACCTCGCAATGCTTTACTGGATTATGGGCAACTATGAAAAAGCTGAACCACTCTACCTCCAAGCCATTGCCATCCGGGAAAAAAAACTAGGAAAAGAACATCCTGAATATGCCTCAAGCCTGAACAACTTGGCACTTCTTTATCTTGACATGGGCAGATACGAAATGGTTGAGCCACTTTTCCTTCAAGCAAAAGTTATCCGGGAAAAAGCATTGGGGGCAGCACATCCGGACTATGCCGAAAGCTTGGGCAACCTCGCAATCCTTTACATGGCCACCAACAAGTACGAAAAAGCCGAGTCCTTCTATATCGAATGTTCGCAGGCGAATCAAGCCCTGTTGGAAAAAGCGATACGCCATCTCTCTGAGCGCGAATTGGGCAAGTACCTGAATAAATTTTCCGAAAGCCAAGATCAAGCCCTCTCTTTTGTAAAACTGTCCACCAGTAAAAAAGCAACAGCAGCCTGTTTTGACAATTCTTTGTTTTACAAGGGCTTCCTACTCCAGACCGCGGGACAACTTAGACGTTTATCCCTGTCCAACCCGGCTGCCGCCGAAAATTTCAACCTGCTTAAATCCTACGAACGCCGCCTCGCCGCCCAGTATGCCCAGCCCATCGCCGACCGCAATAATACAGGCATAGCCGATCTGGAAGCCAAAGCCAACGACCTCGAAAAAGACCTTGCCCGAACGGTGGCAGGTTTTGGCCAAGCCTTGCGGCAAGTCAAATGGCAGGAAGTTCAAACAGCATTGAAACCCGGCGAAGCAGCGATCGAGTTTGTCAGCTATCGTTTTTATCACAAAAAACAAACCGACAGTACGCTGTACGCTGCGCTCCTCCTTTTGCCGGGCAAGGATTCCCCAAAATTCATCCCCCTTTTTGAAGAAAAACAACTCGCCGCACTACTGAAAACTGAAGGCAGCCCACAAGCCTCTTTTTACAACGACCTTTATGCCACCGCAAAAAAAGGCGACCAACTCTACGATTTAATCTGGAAGCCCATCGGCGCAGCCTTGCCCCAAGGAACCACCGCCTATTGCTCGCCCTCCGGCTTGTTGCACCGCATCAATTTAGGCGCCATCCCCACGCCCGACGGCAAAACCCTGGCCGAAAAACACCGCCTGAGCACATTGGGTAGTACCCGCCAACTGGTTGTTCCACCCGTGCCCAGCACCCAGCAAAGCGCTACCGCCCAACTCTACGGCGGCATCCAATACGATACTACGCCCATGGTGGTTGTTGATGCGGCCGCAAAATCCGAAGATTTGGCTTCCCGGCGCGGCCCCGATATTAGCCAAAACGACTCCACCCTGCGCGGTGAAAACTGGAACTACCTCCGCTGGACAGAAGTAGAAATCAGCGCCGCCGCCAATGTGATGAAAAGCAAAGGCATTGTGCCCACCCTGAAAAAAGGCACCGAAGCCACCGAAGAATCCTTCAAAGCCCTGGGTCAGGGCAGCCCATCACCGCGCATCCTGCACGTAGCTACCCACGGCTTTTTCTTTCCCGATCCAAAAGAGTTGAAGCCAGTTGGCGAGCAAGACATTGGTGAAAAAACCTTCAAAGTCTCCGACAACCCCATGATCCGTTCCGGCCTGATGCTAGCGGGCAGCAATCACGCCTGGAAAACAGGCACCCCCCTGCGCCCCGGCCTGGAAGACGGCATCCTGACCGCCTACGAAATCAGCCAGATGAACCTCGCCAATACCGAACTCGTGGTGCTTTCCGCCTGCGAAACGGGCCTTGGCGATCTTGTGGGTAACGAAGGGGTGTATGGCTTGCAACGCGCCTTCAAGATTGCAGGCGCGAAGTACCTGATCATGTCGCTGTGGCAAGTGCCCGATTTTCAGACCCAGGTGTTTATGACGGCTTTTTACAAACACTGGTTAGAGCGGAGGATGGCGGTGCCCGCAGCGTTTCGGGCTACGCAGGCGGAACTGCGGGGGAGATATAGTGGCGAGGCGTTTAAGTGGGCGGGCTTCGTGTTGGTGGAGTGATGGATTGTCACATTTCCAGCACCGTGATGTCTTTGCCCTTGTGCGTGACGGCCTCCCACTTGATGCGCTTCTCCCAGGGTATTTCCTCGCTGGTTTTGGTTTCAAAAAGTACCAAATAACCATTTTGTTCGCCGAGGCGATCCATGTAAGCCCAGAGTTGATCGAGGCCCTCTTCTCGGGTGCTGCTGTCGCGCTTGATTTTCATTTCAATGACGAAAACCTGGTCTTTCCAAAAGGCGGCCAGGTCGGTGCGTCCATTACCTGCTGCCATTTCGCGCTCGATTCGACCGCCGCCGTTGACCACGCGCTGCAAAAACGCCATCAGTAGCAACTGGTGACCCGCCTCTTTGTATTGAAAACGGCCAAGCCAGTGTTCGCTGTTTTTTCGGTAAAATCGTTGAAACTCTTTGAATAACTTGTCCATATCCAGCGAACCATCAGGGCGCACGTAAAATGGAGTCTGGTATATCTCCTGCCCGATCATGATGCCCTCAAAAGAACTGTTGAGCACGCGGGTGATGATCTCGCGGTAGATCGGATTGGCGAAAACGACCTCGCCACGGGTATTTTTGATGAGGCCCAGGTCGCGGCAATAACGCAAGCTGTCGTCCCAGTCGTCGTAGAGCGGCGCGTCGCCGCTCACGATGGCCATGACCACCTTGCGTACGCGGTCTTCCTTGAGTTTGTCGGCAAGGCTATCCAAGTGGGTCTGGCGGGCTGCGATGAGGCGTTCTTTGGCAGTTTCCACCATTTCTGGCTGGATGGTTTGTGTAAAATCCTCGCCGAGCATCTTGACGACGATTTCGTTGGCCAGCGCGTTGGTGAGCCAGGGCTGTCCACCCGAAAACTCGAATATTTTATCCATCACCGCCTTCGAAAAATGTTGCCCAGTATCAGCGGTATGCTGTTCAAGCAGGCTTTTTACTTCCTCAAAACTGAACGTGGAAAGAAAGAAGGATTCAGCCTTGACATTGAAGGGCGAACCAGCGCCCAGTGAGGGGTTGTCATTTCTTGCCTTGAGGCGGTATTCGCGGATGTCGCGCAAGCCCACTAATGCGATGGATTGTGGGAAACCCTGCGAACGATTCTGAAAACCGTCGCGCAATTGGCGCAGGAAGGACACCATTACGTCGTCCCAAAGCGAATCCGCTTCGTCAATGAGTAGGACGATGGGTTTGGGTTGGGATTTTGACCAACTGCTCAGGTAATCGTGGTAAGAGATAGGATGAACGGGGGTGGGTGGGCGTTCAGATTCAGACAAAAAGCGGTCCGAAATCGCATACAAAGCATTGACCATGCGAAGATTGGCAATTTCTTCTCCAAAACTCGGCACACCCGCCTGCTCTACCGACATCACGCAAGCGGTGTATTTGCCCTCCCCATTGATCTGGTGCGCCAGCGCGTGCAACAAGGTCGTTTTGCCCGTTTGCCGGGGTGCATGAATCACAAAATATTGCGCTTTTTCGATCAACGCATACAACTCCTTCACAATCCCCCGCAGTGGATCCACCATATAGTGGTATTTAGGGTTGCAAAAACCAGTCGTATTGAAAAATCTTTTCATGGTACAAAGATAGATTTTTTGGGACAGAATACTTCCAAAAGCGGTGAGCAGAATGGCTCATAATTTATTTTCAAAAAAAATCTACCTCTCCCACTTACCTCCCTCGAGCAAGCCGCAATTAAGGATTAAACATTGGTTGATCAGTTAACCTCATTAAAACACCAAGCCATGCTACGTCAAAACTTCATCAAAAACGCTGCTCTTATTGTTTCCTGTACCCTATTGACAGGATTAACTACACTTTCCGCACAAACTATGGCCTCATTCGGCAATGTGCAACAGGCCCAGATGGACCTATCCACTACCGTCCGTTCGCTTGAACAAAACATCCTCCTGGCTTTAACCGCTGGGGTTGCTCTGCTGGCTATCGTACTGGTGTATTACGTATTTAAGGAAAGCGCAAAGTCGAATCGCCCCAAGCAAGCCAATCGCAGCAACTACTTGCTGACGCTCCTCTTTTTGGTAGTGGGCATGGGCATGTTTTGCAGCAGTTGTGGGGTAGCTCAGGAGATGCATGCTGCATCATCAGACCTTACACAAGCGCATATGCAAAGCGGATGCCCACATCACCTGGCCAATCAGGAGCCAGCTGCTTTTGCCTACGTTTATCGAACCACCGGTTATCCAGCACAGCGCACTTCGATATGTAAGTTCTGCGGGCAGCGGATAGTCAACACTCGGGATTGAGCAGATATTTTGAATTCTCGTTCACCTAAAATCAAAAAAACATGTCATCAACAACTCAAACGATGGCCATTGCCGCCCCCGTCGCGGAAAAACAGCGCATCGAAACCATCGACATCCTCCGGGGCTTCGCCCTCTTGGGAATCCTGCTGATGAACATCGCGGGATTCTCAATGCCCGATCACGCTTTTGAAAAGTTCAGCAACGACCCCAGCAGCCTTAATTTCTGGGTCTTTGAATTCATCAGCATCTTCTTTGAAGGCAAGATGCGCGCCATGTTTGGCATGGTCTTCGGTGCTGGGGTGCTTTTGTTCATTGCCAACAAAGGAGAAAAAGGGCTATCCGTACATGCCTTGTATTACCGCCGAATGCTTTGGCTGCTGCTATTCGGGCTGATTCATGCCCACCTCATTTTGTGGATAGGTGAGATTCTTTATCTCTACGCTGTCTGCGGCATGATCCTGTACCTCTTCCGCAACGTAGCGGCCAAATACCTGGTATGGGCCGTGCCGATTGTGGCCATCGTGAGTTTTGTGGCTGGAACCATCCAGTACCAAAACATCCGTACAAAACGCATCGCATATGTAGAAGCAACTACCGCCCAAAGCCAAAACCAAACCCTAACTACAGCCCAAAGCAAGGCATTGAAAGAGTGGCGTGAAGTGGAAAAGACCATGATCCCCAATCGCGAAGACGCCAAAGAAAACACCCGTAAAATGAAGTCGGACTACGCCACCGTAGCGGGTCACTTGCGGCCCCTGGCTTGGGACGGGCAAACCAAGTACCTCCTCTTTGCGGTATGGGATTCTCTGGCCTTAATGCTCCTGGGGCTAGCACTTTTCAAGTGGGGTTTTCTCACGGGTGCTTGGTCGGAAAAGAACTATTGGAAGGTTTTGAAAATTGGTTACGGCTTGGGCTTGCCCCTGGTGCTGTATGCCCAATATTACAACTTTCATCATTTTTCCACACTTGAAGCCAACCTCGCCCGCATGGAGCAAATGTCCATCAATTGGGTCGAACTGATTTATCCATTCCAACGTATTCTGCTGGTTTTGGGGCATGCTTCGGCTTTGATTCTGTTGGCCAAATCGGGCGTAGCCCAGGGCTTGTGCCGTCGTTTGGCCGCAGTGGGGCGTATGGCTTTGAGCAACTACATCTCGCATTCGATTATCTGCACTTTATTCTTCTTTGGCTATGGCTTGAATTATTATGCCGAGCTGGAGTTTTACCAGATCTATTTCGTCGTGCTGGTCATCTGGGCGATACAGTTGATTATCAGCCCGATCTGGTTGAAGTACTTCCTGTTTGGTCCGCTGGAGTGGCTGTGGCGGAGTTTGACCTATTGGAAGTTGCAGCCGATGAAGCGGTAAAGGTGCCCTCCGCATTTTTCTCGTTGCCAATTCAATATCTATAAAAAAACAATTTATGACCGCGCAAGCAATGTTAAAACCCACTGCTGCCACCGAGCGTATTTCCTCGATGGACATTATCAGAGGGGTCTCCCTGTTGGGTATTTTATTGATGAATATTACGGGTATGGGCTTGTTCAAAGCTTATGGCGATCCAACCAATTCTGGAGGAGCAACCGGTTTGAATTTGACGGTTTGGTGGATAACCAACCTATTTTTTGAAGGCACGATGCGTGGCATGTTTTCCATGTTGTTTGGAGCCGGAATTCTACTATTTATTGGTGGCAAGTCTAAATATAGCGAAGGTTCACTGGTGACCGATTTGTACTTCCGCAGATTGCTTTGGATGTTGCTTTTTGGAGTGATTCATTGCTATTTGCTGCTATGGTCAGGTGAAATATTGTACGCTTATTCCATCGTGGGGATGTTTGCTTTTAGTTTTCGACACTTGAATCCTAAACACCTGATTATTGCGGCGACTGTTCTTTTTGTTATTGCTACTGCGTTGAATGTGAAAGATGATTATCAATTGCACAAAACGGCAGCAACGGCGGCGGCAGCAAAAATCAAAAAAAGCAATGGCCAAACATTGACCAAGCTGGAAACAAAAGCCATTGAAAAATGGGATGAAAAAGTAAAAGAAGATAAGCCTTCGCCTCAACGCATCCAAGAAGAAACCAAGGAAAGAACCAAGGGCTATTTTAGTATCGTCATGTACCGTGCGCCCATCAATCAAGTCATTGAATCCTTGTATTTGTACCGTTATGATATTTGGGACATCTTGGCGATGATGCTTTTAGGGATGGCTTTTTTGAAAAATGGCATTTTGAAAGCCGCCAAATCTAATCGCTATTATTTAGTCATGGCTTTGATTGGTTATGCCATCGGAATTACCACCAATTATCTTGAAACCAGCTACATCCAGGCGCATCATTTTGATATTCTCGCCTTTTCTCGTACCTCACTTACGTATGATATAGGCCGAGTTGCCACCACTTGTGGGCATATTGCGCTCATTATGTTATTTGTCAAATCAGGTCGGTTGCTTTTTTTGCAAAAATCGCTCGCCGCAGTGGGGCAAATGGCTTTTACCAATTACATCATGCACACCCTCATCACCGATATCATTTTCTTAGGATTTGGCTTTGCGCTATTCGGCAAATTGCAGCGGTATGAGTTGTATTACATCGTTTTTGCCATTTGGACTTTTCAATTGATTGTCAGTCCAATTTGGTTAAAGTATTTCCGGTTTGGCCCCCTTGAATGGCTGTGGCGGAGTTTGACCTATTGGAAAATGCAGCCGATGAAGCGGTAGTCCTATTTCGCACGGAGATGACCAGGTTATTTTTCAATCAACAAAGGATTAAGATGCAGAGCGTAATCGCACCGATTCAAAACAACGACCGTGAAGTTTTCATGGACATACTCCGAGGTTTTGCCATTTTTGGCATCCTTATCGCCAACCTGACGGCGGGCGGCTTGGGCTGGGGGGCGAATAAAGTTGAAGCCAGCCCGTTTTTGCTCCCTGAACTGGACAAGCAACTCGACTTCTGGTACACCATTTTTATTGAAGGGAAATTCTATTCCATTTTCAGTTTATTGTTTGGTTGGGGCATTGCGCTACAAATAAAAAGAGGAATCAACAAAGGAGGCGATTCGATGCCGATTATCAGACGGCGCTTGCTTTTTATGTTGCTGCTCGGATTTGTGCATATCCTGATCTGGACGGGTGATATTGTCCTGTTTTATGCCCTGCTGGGGTTCTTGTTGCTGCCGTTTAGGCGGTTTTCGGATAAGACGCTCTTGATCACAGGTGCAGTGCTGATCCTCATGCCCATTGTGTTGTACGCTGCCAAATTGCAATGGCCTGTCTTGAATGCGCCTGCCAACATCTTGACCACAATAGGCGGAAGTGTGATCCAAAAAATAACCGGACAAAGCAACACTGCCGATTTTGGGCCTTTGTGGGCATCAACCAACTGGTGGGACATTTTAAAAGCAAATATCGGAGGTATATTTTACCGCTTCTCGTACTTGTTTTTTGTCAGCCGCATCCCGAAAGTATTCGGTATGTTCTTGATTGGCTTTGTATTGGGGCGTTCCAATTTTTACAAAAACATCACTCAAAATAGAAAAGTGGTCTATTGGGTCATTGGTTTGGGGATGCTCATTGGTTTGCCTGCCAACTATTTTTTGGCACATTTTACCCACTATTTTGGAGCTGATTATTATGACTTGAAGCGGAACGGCCTTTATCAAACCATTGCTTATGCGCTGGGCGTTGTGCCTTTGGCCTTGGCGTACGTGGGTGCTTTTATGCTATGCTTTCAAACTGGTTTTGGAAAAAAATGGATGTCCATCACTGCACCAGTTGGAAAAATGGCCTTCAGCAATTACATGACACACTCGCTGGTTTGCCAATTTGTTTTTTTGGCCGCTGGCCTGAATTATGGAGGGCTGGTTGGAACTGCTGGTTTGACCCTTTTTGGCATTGGTCTTTTCTCTTGCCAAATATTGATCAGCACCTTATGGCTTCGCTACTTTAATTATGGCCCTATGGAGTGGCTATGGCGGAGCTTGACCTATTGGAAATTGCAGCCGATGCGCAGAAAAGCTTCAGTTCCTAACATTGTTTCGACCGCGTCCTAAGTTTGCTAAACACCACTTTAAATCTTTCATTTACAACACCAAAATTCTTACCATGCAATTAAATAATTTTTTCTCATTCATGGCAACGTGTATTGCCTTATCCATTTTTACAGTCGCTTGCAATGCACCGGCAAATGATGCCGCTACAAAAGCAGCCGAAACGGTAGTTGCTCAGCCCGACATGGCGAAAATCAAAGCCGAAATAAAAGCCATTGAAGATGCTTGGGCGGCCGCTTCCAATGCAAAAGATGTCGCCACGATTGTGGGCTTTTATGCCGACGATGCGATCAGCATGAACGACGACCTACCGATGCTCGTGGGCAAAGCTGACATCCAAAAAGGCGTGGAAGCGGAGATGGCAAGACGCAAGGAAAACGCCAAGACCGTGTTTGAAACCTTGGACTTGTACGGCGACGAAAGCCGCGTGACGGAAGTCGGAAAAACCACCCAAACTGATAGCACTGGAAAGGTGATTTATACAGGCAAATACATGGCTGTCTGGGAAAAACGCAATGGTAAATGGCTAACCATCCGGGACATTAGCAACGACGATGCGAAGTAGAAACAGGTGTGTTTTACAAAAAACAATAAAATAATCTAGATTTTTTCACTAAACACAACACCACCATGTTTAAAATCAATTTTTTAGCCACATTGAGCATTTATGCCTTTTTGTTTGCCGCCTGCCAGCAAACGCCTGAACCCAAAGCGGCCACCGCAGAAGAATTGTCTCAAATGAACCGAGACTTTGTAAAGGCATTGAATGCAAAAGACGCAGTAGCCGCAGCCAACTGCTACACAGAGGACGCAACCATTCTTCCTCCCAACGAAGCTCCCGTAAAAGGACGAGCCAATATTCAAAAGTATTGGGAAGGCGCCATTGCCGCAGGCGCTTTTGACGCTGAGGTAGCCACCACCGAAACAGGCAGCAACGGCGACCTGGGTTACGAAATCGGGCGTTTGCAAATGAAGATCAAAATGCCCGATGGAACAATCGTAGTAGAAAGAGGCAAATACACCGAATTGCTCAAACGTGGCGCAGACGGCAAGTGGTTATCTACACACGGCATGTGGAATACGGATACGCTGGCATTGAAGTAAGTTTTGAGGGATGAGTTTTGAGTTAGTCACAACTCGAAACTCGTCCCTCAAAACTCAAAGTACCCTCCCCCTATTTTCTCTAATTTTCAACAATAAAAAAAGTTTTCAACATGAAAAAAATAGGCTTATTCCTCACTTTTTGCCTTTTGGCAATGCTTGCTTTTTCTCAAGGGAAAGTAGAAAGAGAAAGCATCGTTATCGGCAAAATAGACAGTGTTCAATCTACTATTTTGGGCGAAAACAGAAAGATTTGGGTGCATGTTCCTGATGGTGGTGCCAACCAAAAATATCCCGTCGTGTATGTATTGGACGGCGACGGACATTTTTCATCTGTTGTCGGTATGATTCAACAATTGAGTACCATCAATGGCAATACGATGTGTCCTAAAATGATCGTAGTGGGCATCCCCAATACCGACCGAACCAGGGATTTGACACCAACTCATATTGATGCCGACCCAGCTATGATGATGGACAGTGCCTTCTCTAAAACATCGGGCGGCGGCGAAAAATTTATTGCTTTTATCGAAAAGGAATTGATGCCGTACATCGAGGCAAAATATCCGACCGCACCTTACAAAATGCTCATTGGGCATTCATTTGGCGGTTTGGCGGTGATGCAAACTTTTACACACCACAATCATTTGTTCAACTCCTACATCTGCATTGACCCAAGTATGTGGTGGGACAAGCAAAAACTCTTGAAACAAACGCAAAAGGCTTTAGCTGAAAAGAAGTTTGAAGGGAAATCCTTGTATCTGGGCATTGCCAATACGATGGAAGATGGCATGGATATAAATAAAGTGCAAAAAGATACGTCGGAAGCAACAAAACATATCCGTTCCATCTTGGCATTGCAAGCCGCTTTTGAAAAAAACAAGCAAAATGGCTTAAAATATCGGGGTAAATACTACGCCGATGATACGCACGGTTCCGCACCACTCATTACCGAATACGATGCTTTGCGCTTCTTCTTCGATAATTTTCCTATGAAATTCGGCATGAAAGATTTTACAGATTCAACAGGTGCTTTGGCGATTAAATTTCAGAACCATTATGCCAACCTATCCAAAAAAATGGGCTTTACCATGAAGCCTGATGAAATGGAAATCAATTACATGGGCTATGATTTTCTGGGTAGAAAGCTCTATAAAACGGCTGGAAGTCTTTTCAAACTCAATGTGGATTATTACCCTGAAAGTTTCAATGTCTATGATTCCTACGCCGATTATTTAATCGCCACAGGCGATAAGGCCAATGCGATTATTCAATTGAAAAAAGCCTTAGCCATCAATGAAAATGAAGGATCGAGGAAAAAATTGACGGATTTGGAAGGGGCGAAAAAACAGGAGTAAATCTCCTTCCTGTGTTCTCAATATTCAAACTCTTTTGGCATTAAAATGCATTGCAACATGAAAAATACCATCATCTTTCTAGGTCTTTTATGGGTAACCCTTCTCCCCAGTGCGCACGCACAATTGCATCCTTTCACCAGCTATGAAATAGACAAACTCCTTTCCAATCAATACAAGGCCGACGGC
The DNA here is from genome assembly GCF_040403615.1 of Haliscomenobacter sp. NCBI lineage: Bacteria > Pseudomonadati > Bacteroidota > Saprospiria > Saprospirales > Haliscomenobacteraceae > Haliscomenobacter > Haliscomenobacter sp. The sequence goes on from NZ_JBBAKG010000046.1 coordinate 31,923, forward strand.
ACGGGCGCAGCGGTTTTGGTGGCCGAAAAAGGCAAGATCATCTATCATAAAGCCTTCGGTATGGCTGATCTGGAGCGCAACGTGCCCATGCAGCCTGATATGGTGTTCCGCGTCGGCTCCATCACCAAACAATTTACCGCCATTGCCATCCTGCAATTGATGGAACAGGGCAAATTGTCGCTGCAAGACAGCATCACGCGGTTTATTCCCGATTACCCCATGCAGGGGCATACCATCACCATCGAGCACCTGCTGACCCACACCTCAGGCATCAAGAGCTATACCGAAATGGAGGATTTTGAAAGCAACATGCGCAAGGACATGAAACCGGAGGAATTGATCGCCGTTTTCAAAAACCAACCCATGGATTTTGCGCCCGGCACCCAATGGAAGTACAACAATTCGGGCTATTTCCTACTGGGTGACATCATCGAAAAAGTGAGCGGCAAAACCTACCCGCAGTACCTCGAAGAGGTCTTTTTTAAGCCGCTCGGTATGACCAACTCCTATTACGGAAACGATACAAAAATCATCAAAAAACTTGCGGCAGCCTACCAAAAAGGTGAAAACGGCGTAGAAAATGCCGATTATATGAGCATGACCCAGCCTTATGCGGCGGGTTCCATCCAATCCACGGTGGAGGATTTGTTTCGCTGGCATCGGGCCGTACACGCCTACAAATTGGTAAAAAAAGAAACCCTCGACCTAGCTTTTACGCCCTACAAACTTAACAACGGCATAACAACGGATTACGGCTACGGCTGGTTTTTGGGCGAGGTGAAAGGCAGCCCAAGCATCGAGCACGGCGGCGGTATCAACGGTTTTTTGACGATAGAAAAATACCTGCCCAAGGAGGATGTGTTCGTGGCCGTTTTTTCCAACTGCACCTGCAACGCTCCCGATGATGCAGCCAGCCGAATAGCAGCCTTGGTGACCGAAAAACACTTCCTCTTCCAACGCCCCTACGAAATAAACCTCAACGGCAGCGGCTACGCCCTCGGCCTGCAACACGGCCATGAATTGAAAATACAGATAGAACAAGTTGTGGCGAAATGGAAAAAAAACGTGGAAAAACAAATGAACAAACCCGCTGATCTGGTGGTGCGGGAATTTTTTGAATACGCCCGCTTCGACGACGCCATCAAAAAATGGACCCCCGAACTCTACGAAGAAGTGCGCGGCATCGCCGATGGCTCCGGGCAGGCTTTCAACGACATCATGGCGCTCAACCTGCTCGACGAATTTTGGGTGTGGCAAGATGCCAAGGAAAAACACCATTGCAGCGGCATCGGTGTGCCTGCCCGCAACGGAAACCCCGCCTACATTGCCCAAAACATGGATTTGGAAGGCTACACCGACGGCTTTCAGGTGCTGCTGCACTTGGCCAAAACCGACAAAAATCCTGAACAACTCATCCTCAGTCATCCGGGCCTCATCGCGCTGAACGGTCTTAACGAAGCGGGCGTCGGAGCCTGTATGAATACCCTCATGCAACTCAAAGGCGCGCCTGTGGGTCTGCCCGTCGCCTTTGTCGTGCGTGGCATCCTCGCCAAAACCGACAAAACCGAGGTCTTGAATTTTATCCAAACTGTGCCGCACGCTTCCGGGCAAAACTACATCATCGGCATCCGCGACGAAGTGTATGATTTTGAAGCCTCGGCCAACAAAGTCGTGCGTTTTGACCCCCAAAACGCCAACGGAACGGTCTATCACACCAATCACCCCATCGCCAACGACGACCTAAAAGATTGGTACAAGGCCTCAGAAAGCGGCAACAGCGTCATCCGGCTGAATTCCGTACAGGGCCGCGTGGCCGCACTTCCCACCATCAAAGACGCCGACCTCAAAGCCGCGCTGCGCGCCAAAGACGACCCGAATAACCCCGTTTGCCGCACCTTCAGCACCTGGGGCGGCACCTTCGCCTCCGTAGTGATGACCCTCACCAGCAACCCCGAACTGCAAATCACCGCCGGCCCGCCCGACGAGTCGGAGTACTGGGAAGTGCGTTTCAGCACGGGAAAAAAGCTGGCGGTTGAGGACGGCTGGCGCATCGTGCGTGGAACCGTGGTAGATGAAGAAGGGCGCACTATGATTTGGGCGAGTGTCAGAGCCAAAGACCCGACCACCGGAACCTACACAGGCGACGTTGTAGGTTTCGATGGCGAATATTCGCTAAAGGTGCCCTTGTCTGCGCAGACATTGGAGATTGACGGCGACGGAGGGTTCGGTACTGAAATTTTTCCCCTGACTGCATCAGACACACTGAACGTCCTGTTTGCGTCTGTCAACACTTTCTACCTGCCCAAAAAGACCTTCCAGCGCACTGCGCCTATCCACGTGAGCGGCAGCATCACAGGTAAAAACATCGCAGGAGATAAATATGCTGTGCGTGTGCATCGCCCCAGTGTGCGCATCGAAGGCACGGAAACCAGGGTCTATGCTGATGCAAACGGGTATTTCGACATCACAGTGCCGCCGGGCAGCGATGTCCTTTCATTTGAAAGCGACAATTACCCTGTCCGAAAAGTGCTGCTGCCCAATTTAGACAAGGTGTATGCAAAAGTTACTTTGTGGGCCAAGCATAAGCAGAAAAAAAGGCATTGATTTCTGGATAGGAACGAGTGAAAGGTCAATTTTTGCATAAAAATATATCTGGCCAAAACTGGTCTTTTTGTACTGGTTTTGGCCAAATATAAAAAAATCTAACCAAAGCATCAAAAAAAACAAGACCATGCAACGCAGAACATTCATCAAAAACACCGCATTATCCGCCATCGCCATCAGCGCCACCGGTTTTGTCCATTTCGATGGCCAACGCTACGTGGGCGACTGCGCCACCACCTCCGATATTCTGGGGCCATTTTACCGCCCCAATAGCCCGGTGCGGAACTTACTCGCCATCAAAGGGGAAAAAGGCGACCCCATCACTTTGTTGGGAAAGGTGCTACACGACGATTGCAGCACGCCCTACAAAAAAGCCAAGATCGAACTCTGGCATTGCGACGGCAACGGGGTATACGACAACGAATCCCAGGATTTTAAATACCGAGGCACTACCTACTCCGATGATAAGGGGAATTATTCCTTCAAAACCATCTTACCCGTGCCTTATGATGCCGGTGGTGGGAATATCCGCCCGGCGCATTTCCACATGATGATTACCGCGGCGGGGTACCAGCCACTGGTGACCCAGCTCTATTTCAGTGGCGACCCCAGGTTGGCAGAAGACGACAGTTCATCTTCCCCTGCTGCAAAAAAGAGAATCTTGGAGGTCCAAAATTTAACGGGTGGCAGCAAAAAAGTGCAGTACAACATCAGCATGGCCAAAAAACTGGCGATTGAGCCAGCTTCCATGGGTCTCTTGGTGGGCAACTACATCGCTGAAAATGACCCCAGCAACAAGATGGAGCTGTTCAGAAAGGACAAACAACTCTGGATAAAAGGGGACAAAACAAATGGGATGCCCTATGGATTGAACTTTGAATTTGTGGGCGATAATACCTTCACATTTCCAGGTACAACGTTGGAGGAATACTCCGCTGTTTTTGAAATAGGTGATTACGGCAAGATCACAATGAGGGAAACCTATGCGAACGACAAAGGGGAAAAGATTGTGGTGGTTTATAAGCGGGTGATGAAATGAAAACACCAATGCGAATAATGGGTTTGGTATCTAAATGCCGAACCATTATTCGCACTAACTTATTTCAAAGCAAGCGCCAGACGGAGTGAATAAAAGCTCAAGTTTAAAAAATTGCCATTCCCACTTACCTCCTTCCTCCAAGTTGCAATTAAAGACTAGAAAATGTTCCGCTTTTAACCAAACACCACCAAGCATCACCTATGCATACCAAGCTTAAAACTTCAAAAAACCATCACCTGATTGTCCTTGTTTTGGCCATTAGTTCCTTATTGGTCGCTTGCGAAAACCAAAAATCGAACCACCAATCCCTATTGGGTTTAGGCCTGGGGATTAGCGATGCTACCGTAGTTGTATCCAACCTGGACAGCGCCAGACAGCATTACGCCGAAGACCTTGGCTTTGAAATCCCCAAGCCTGAAAAATATGAACAGGGAATCTACAAAGGATCAATTGGCTTTTCTGCTTTTTTCCCGGACATGTCGGCGCTGGAATTCATCACCCTCAAAGATTCCACGGCCAAGGCCAAACGCTCCTTCATTGGTTCTTTTTTGAAAAAGCAGGAAGGGGTTCGTTTGTATGCCCTTTCTACCTCCGCGGCAAAAAACACGTTGGATTGGCTCAACACCCGGGGATTTACCATAGATTCGGTTCAGGAAGGTCGGGGCGCAGCAGAATTGCCAAAGGGCTGGGATTGGGATGATGGCGGCCCACAATGGCGTCAGGTGAGTTTGAATCCTAAAAATCCCCCTGCCTATCTTCCTGGATTCATGGAGTACATTGGTTTGCCTTATCAGGAATATCAAAGCGAAAAAGAAGCCATCTACGCCTGGAATCGGGTGTATTCCAATCATCCCAACGGTGTGATAGGCATGGCCGCCTTGTGTATTGTAGTGGACAACCTGAAGGCTGCCTGCAAGGAATTTAAAAAAATGGGATTGACCGAACTGGCAGCACCCAAGTCTCCAGATGTAGTTCGCTTCCAAGTGTCGGCCAATCAGGAATTGCAGCTGCTTGCGCCTCAATCTCCTGGCGATTCACTTTCCAAATTTTTGAAAACCCGCGGCCCCGGCGTTTACTCCATGCGTTTTGAAGTGAAAAAATTGAAAGCCACGCGGGCGTTTTTCAGAAAGAAGCTGCCAGCCAAAGCCTTGCGCATGGGAAAATCACCCGAGCGCTTGATTGTGTTAAAAGAATACGCCCACGGTGTGCAACTCGAATTTATAGAGGAACCCAAAGCGCAGGCGCTCTTAGCCCAGCGGTACGAGATCAAGGAAGGCCAAAAACTGAATAGCGTTGCGAAAAAATACGCCTCGGGCCTGTACCAAAAGTATTGTGCCTTGTGCCATGGGAAAGACCGGGAAGGTTATATCGCCGATAACGCGCCTTCCTTACGCTCTCATTCCTTGATGTCCGTCACCAAAATTCCTGCAGCCAATTACAATTTTCTCAAGTATACCATTGCCTACGGCCGGCAAGGTACCGCCATGGCCGCTTATGCAAAAGACCAGGGCGGCCCATTGGGCGTGTTGGACATAGAACTGTTGATCACTTGGCTGCGCGAAAAAAGTGGTGTAAAAAAACCAGTTGAACTATCAACCGATCCGGTAACCGGAGATGTAGCGCTTGGAAAAAAATTGTACAACAAAACCTGTGCAACTTGCCATGGCGTGAAGGGCGAAGGTGTAAGCGCTCCTGCCTTGGGAAACCCCATGTTTTTGGCCACTGCCAGCGATGCTTTTTTGCGCTATGCCATTGCGGAAGGCCGAGACAGTACTCCCATGCGGGCATTCAAAAACGAACTTAAGAAGGAAGAGATAGATGGCCTCACGGCTTATATCCGCAGTCGCGCTTCGGGCTGGAACGCTCCTTCAGCCGCTGTGATCAAAGAACCATTGCCTAAAGATTACATCTTGAACCCTAAAGACAAGGCTCCAAAATTCACCTTGCGGGAGGGAAAATATGTACCTGCCGAACAAGTGCTCAAAGCATTGCAAGACAAATCTCGCATGGTGATCCTCGATGCACGCTCCAAAGCGGGCTGGCATCAGAGCCATATCCCGGGTGCGGTTCCGGTTCCTTATTATGAGGAGCCCGATTCCTTTATCAAAGACATGCCCAAAGACAAAACCTGGATTGTGGTGTATTGTGCTTGCCCGCACGTGGCCTCCGAGAAAGTGGTGAGTACCTTGCGGCGATTGGGTTATAAAAACACCGCCATCATTGACGAGGGCATTCTTGTTTGGACAAATCGGGGTTATCCGGTGCAGTACGGGCAGGGCGATGTGGCAAAAAAATAATAGACTTCATGGGAAAACAAATTGGTGTTTATACCTACGAAAGATATTAAGGCAGTTTTTCTAAAAAAACAGCTATAAGTCGGGGAATCCATGTGAGTTTGACACATTCCGCGACTTATAACCATTATCAAAAATCAATTTTTACAAATGAAATCAACAACATCCCTCTTAGTCCTCTGCTTTTCCGTGTTCTATTTGACTGCCCAGGATAAAGCCATGCAGGACTCCCTTTTTTTCCTGAAAGCCAAAGCAGAGTTTGTAAAATTCGAACAAGCGCATGGTCATTACATCCAGACCCCGAATGTGAAAATGCATTATCTAACTTGGGGGAAACCTACTGGAATACCCATCGTGTGGGCACATGGAACGGGCAGCAACGCACATGAAATGCTTGGACTTGCCGATTCATTGGTCAAAAAAGGATGCTATGTCATTTCAATAGATTACTACGGGCATGGATTCACGCCGATACCCGACAAGGATGTATCCCTCTATCATGTAGCAGATGACATTAAATTCTTACTCGACAACTTAAACATAAAGAAAACGGTCATTGGCGGGTGGTCACGTGGGGGCTCTGTTGCTACCGCTTTTTACGATGCATACCCAGATCGTGTGCTAGGGCTCATCCTGGAAGACGGTGGTTCAGTGGCCTGGGCAACGAATGACCATAAGGAATCAATGGATTCATTAACCGTGAAAAGAAGCAAAGAATTTGCCGAATATGAGGCATTTTATAGAATGACCTTTGCATCGGAGTTCAAAGCCAGCAAACAATGGGCAGAAGGCGAGGCTTATAACCAAAAACATATTTTTCAAACACTCGCCTCGGTGAAGAAAAATGCAATAGGGAGCTGGAGTATTAATCCTGGACTTGCTGAACTTTGTGGCGAAAATTCTGTGGAAGAATTTTTGACTTTAATGTACCGGCCTTTTGCCTCTACCAGATTGTTTGGTATCTCAACCGTATTGCTGAACCCCAAACTCATTTACAGAAACCTGGATGTCCCGATGCTGATTTTAGACCCAGTATCGGACAATGATCAGTTTGCGTTTGAAAAAGAAAATGCCAAACTTCAACAGGCGCACCCTAAAATGATCACCCACAAGGTTTACAAAGAAACTTCTCATGCTTTAAAGTATGAGCATCCTGATGTTTTTTTGACAGATGTCGCATCGTTGCTTTCGCGAGTAAAGACTTCTAAACATCAATGAAAGGAGGCCCAGGATTTAGCTATTTTCCAATCCAAGCTTTAACAACATGAACAAATCAACTTTTATAGCGATCCTTTTGCTTTCCTACTGCCAATGCTGGGGACAAAACGCCAAGGTAGATTACAAGGGTCAGCTCAAGGTCATTGACTATTGGCTAGACGCTCAAAGGGATTTTGACAGATTGCCAGGCCTGTCGGTTGCCATTGTTCAAGATCAGGAGGTCATTTTTCAAAAGGGCTATGGTTTTGCCAATGTGGCGAAGAAAATACCTATGAAGCCGGAGACCATTTGTTCCATTTGCTCCATCTCCAAGTTGTTTACTTCGGTTGCGGTCATGCAGCTTTGGGAAAAAGGGAAACTGCGGTTGGATGATTCCCTTATCACACTGCTTCCTGAATATAAAATAAACCAACAATACCCTGAATCTGTGCCGATTACTGTTCGTTCCATGTTGACGCACTCATCGGGTCTGACCAGTGACGTAGGGGAGGGGTGGAATGGGCCCAATTACATTTTTATTACAACCGAGGAATTGAAAAAGACTGTTCGGAACCTCAAAACGCTCTATCCCAGCGCTAAGTATTTTCAGTATTCCAACTTCGGCATGTCCTTGCTGGGCGAAATAGTCGCTTCCAAATCGGGTATGGCCTACAAAAACTACATCGAGGAGAATATTTTGAAGCCGCTGCAATTGGGCAATACACATCCTTATTTGCCTGAGAATGCTTGGAAAACAGGAGAAATGGCAACGGGTTATGGCGGCCTCAACCGACAAGGCGGAAGAGAAATGCTGCCTTTTTTCAAAACCAACGCCTATACTCCGGCGGCTGGGTTTTCATCCAATGTACTTGATTTGGCAAAATTTGCCTCCTGGCAATTGAGGTTGTTATCCAGCACAAAAGCAGAAGTATTAAAATCTGCTACGCTGAAAGAAATGCAGCGGATTCAATGGACAAGCTCCGATAAACAACTAACCTGGGGGCTGGGATTTTACATCCAATACCAATCCAGCGGAATTACTACGATAGGACACGATGGCGGCTGCCCCGGTTATGTTAGTTCAGTCATGATTGACCCCAAGAAAAAATTGGGTGTCACCTTGATGATCAATACCCAAAAAATTGACGTGTATAAGTATAGCGACCAAATATTCATCCTATTGAATAAGGAAATCGCTGAAGACACCACCACTAAAAACATTGACCTTTCGATGTATGAGGGAAGGTATGAAGCTTACCGCTGGGGGGAAACCATTCTAGTGCCAATTAAAGGGAAATTAATTGGGTTTGAAGTGCCTTCAAATAATCCGGCAAGCCAATTAACCGAATACAAATACATCAGAAAAGATACCTTCCGCAGGATTCGGGAGGATGATCAGACATTGGGAGAGGAATTGACATTTGAAAGATATGAAAGTGGGGAAATTAAAAACCTACGCTTATTGTATGGAAAGTGGGATAAAGTTAAGTGATCAATTTCATTGGCTACTCGGAGCCCATTTCCTACCATTCGGAAGATCAAACGCCACATTGGGAAAGACTTTTTGAATTCCTGCATCACGATGCTTACATTTAAGGGGTGTAGTAAGGCAAGTTCTATCATCAGCACTTTATCCAATGAAAATCACCATTATGACCAATCAAAAAGCTGAACAACTTGAGGAACAATACAACAACTTTGTTGAACTTATCAAGAACAACTACCCATTGGAAAAAATGTCTTTGGTGATTGTTCCAGATGTAATGGGGTACGGCGCCAACCTGGATGAAAAAATATTCAACCTTGACGAATTGTATGAAGGTTGGAGGATGCAAAAAAAGCAGTCCCTTGGATTAGATATGCAGTTTGAAATTACCCCCGTATCTCGCCGGACTTCACCTGGAGAAAACGTAGCTATTTACGTGGATGAAATAAAATATACGTTGACTGTTGAAGGTGTCAAGCATGAAAATGAGTTGCGATTAAGCACCATCTTTGAGGTTATAGAAGAAAGATGGATGTGCACACATTTCCATACCTCCTATGGGCTTGTTGTTACAAACGACGCATGGGCATTAGATGTAGCGAAAATGAAGAATGAAGAACTGCAAAAACTGGTTGACGAACGAACAATTCAGCTTCAAAATTCAATTCTTGAACTTAAATCCACCCAGGCCCAACTCATTCAATCCGAAAAACTCGCCTCCCTCGGTGAGCTCACCGCAGGCATCGCCCACGAGATTCAAAACCCACTGAATTTTGTCAATAATTTCGCGGAAGTCAGCGCGGAAATGCTAGTCGAAATGGATGCTGAACTCGACAGAGGAGACATAAACGAAGTCAAAGCCATTAGCGCCGATTTGCAACAAAACCTCAGTAAAATCAACCACCACGGCCAACGCGCGTCCGCCATCGTCAAAGGCATGCTGGAGCATTCTCGGACTGGAGACGCAATGAATCGCGTCTCTACCGATCTCAGCGCTCTGGCGGACGAATACCTGCGCCTGGCTTATCATGGCCTGCGCGCCAGGGATAGCAGTTTCAACGCCATGATGGAAACGCATTTTGATCCTGATTTACCCCTGGTTTCGGTCATTCCACAGGACATCGGGCGGGTGCTGCTCAATTTGATCAACAACGCGTTTTATGCCGTCAATGAGAAAGCCAAACTGGGAATTGAAGGATATCAACCTACTGTAACGGTAAGTTCGAGCATCGTAGGGGACAAGGTTACGATTAAGGTCCAAGACAACGGCAATGGCATCCCTCAAGCCATCCAAGACAAAATCTTCCAACCCTTTTTTACCACCAAACCTACCGGGAAAGGAACGGGTTTGGGACTGAGTTTGGCGTATGATATTGTGACGAAAGGGCATGGCGGGACTTTGAAATTAGAAAGTGAAGACGAGATAGGGACGGAGTTCATTATTCATCTCCCTTTCAAAACAAGCTTGGATTCTTGAAAAAAAAACGTAACTTTACTAACAAATACTTTTATGTCACTTACGATTCAATTGCCTTCTTCTCTTGAGCAGCGAATCCGCGACAACGCGGTGCGGCAAGGAATTCCATTGGAAAATCTCGTTGCCCAAATCTTGGCTTCTGGTATCAACAAGCTTGATTTAGACGAGGAAGAAAAAACAAGAGAAGCAGAACTCCTGCAACGAATCCGGCTTACCGTGGTACCTGAGGCAGAATTGGGCGAATACTATCGCCTATCTGTACTTCGCCAGGCAGAACAGTTGCAAGAGCTGGAATATGAGCGACTCATTAGCCTCACCCATCGCGTCGAAGCCATCCACGCAGAACGACTGAAATATGTAGCCGAACTGGCTCAGTTACGCGGTGTTCCGCTGCGACAAACCATGTCTGATCTGGGGCTCATGCACGTTGAGTCATGAAACAAAGCATTCGGGCTTCTGTCCGTACCCGTGCCAATGATTGTTGTGAATACTGCCAGGCGCAGGCCAGTTTTTCACATGACTCCTTTTCTGTAGAGCACATCATCCCTTCAAGTTTGAATGGCACCGATGATTTATCCAATCTAGCTTGGTCATGCCTTTCTTGTAACAACATCAAATATACTTCTACGACGGCCACTGATGCTGAGACGGGACAAGTGGTTCCCTTGTTCCATCCACGCGTGGATTCTTGGGCTGATCATTTCGAGTGGAGTGAAGACTTTACCTTGTTGATAGGAAAAACACCCGTCGGGCGGGCAACTATCTCCCGTTTGCAACTCAATCGTTTTGGTGTGGTCAACTACCGTCGAGTATTGGTATTGGCAGGTGAACATCCTCCTCGCTAGGAAACCCAAACTTACCATTCGGAGCATAATATCCCCCATTCGGAAGATCAAACGCCACATTGGGAAAGCCTTTTTGTATTCCTGCTTCACGATGCTTACATTTATAGGGTAACGCAGCAAGTTCCGTCATCAGCACTTTAAGCAATGAAGAAGAAAAACTTGATCCTTCCATTTTTGCTCACTTTTTCAAGCCTACTTGTGGCATCGGCACAAGAGCTAGTAAACCCGCTACCCGCTAAACTTGATAGCATCCAGGGATTATTGGATGCAGAGTCACGTAAGGATACGGTCAAAGTCAAACGTTTGAATGATTTGGCGCTCCTTTGCTTATTCGATATGCAATTTCAAAGAGGATTGCTTGCTGCCAGACAAGCCCGTCAACTATCCAAAAATCTCAATTACCCCAAAGGGGAAGGGCTTTATTTGAATTTCATGATGTTAATATCAGGTGATAGCTATGTCAATTATTATTACTTTAAAATAATTATTTTCTATGAAGTCACCAAGGAAAAAGCAGAACCCAATAAACTATTTGAACTCTTCCCCCCCCAAATAGACCCCGAAAAAGTAAATGTAAAACTCTTGGAAGCATTAAAGTATTTTGAAAAAGACAATGATAAAGAAATGATGGCACATAGTCTTGTTGCTATCAGTGCTAATTATCAAAGGCTGAACAAAATCAATGAGAGCATTCAATATGCCGACCGAGCCAGAAAGTTATTTAAGGAAATACGACAGCCAGAACTTGCTTTTATGGTATCATACAATAAGCTACTTGCACTACAAGCCAACAAAAAAATAAATGAAGCGAAAGAAGTTGAAAACGAAGTAAAGGTAATTTTGACGAATATTAAAGATGTACGAGTAAAGGCAATGTTTAATTATTTATTGAGCAACTTTTATTTATTTGATTTGAATAAACCAGCTTTGGGCTTTGAATATCTATTAAAAGCCGATTACGAACTTGAAAAAATTGGAGAGAAAGATTTGCGAATTATCATTCTGAATAGGTTGGGTTATAATTTTGACAATGTAGGATTGCATCAAAAAAGTTTGGATTGTTTTAAGAAAGCGGTTGAATTAAAAATTGAATCCAAAAAGACCGACGATATAGCAACTGACTATTTTTTAGTTGTTTTCCAGCTTATCTCCTTGAAAAAATGGGATGAAGCAAAACTGTTTTTGGAGAAAGCTAAGTCGTTTACAGATAAAATCAACAATGAACAAATGCGTGAATTTCCTAATGCACAATATCATGATTCATCAGGTCAATTATTGATGGAGGAAGGAAAATATCAAGAAG
>NZ_JBBAKG010000047.1:0-39094 GCF_040403615.1 Haliscomenobacter sp.
ACCACTCTTCTGGGGCCCATCACGCCCATGTGCAGCCACATAGAGGAAGAACCTGGGCCACCATTGTAAGAGAAAGTGATGGGGCGTTTGCTCAGGTCGGTTTCGCCATCTTTGGTATAAGCGGTGTAGCCAAAAGCGGCAATGGGCTCATCCTTTTCATTTCTCAAAATCAGCGTACCCACTGTGGCGGTATAATTGATGACTTTGCTTTCAATTTTTGCGCTGTGTTTGGTGACAAATTTTTCGGGCTTGGTGCCTTTAAGACTGTCTACCTGGGAAAAAGCGGGCATGACGTACAGTAAGGCAATGGCCAACGTACAGATGAGTGCAATTTTTTTATTCATTTGATGAGGAATTGAATGGTTAGGAATATGAGCTAGCTCATAGTGAAGATAGCAAAATAATTGATTGATAATTTTTCTGCGTTACTTCCGTTGATACAAATCAATTTCATAAATCGACCAGTTGTATTTGGGGTCAGATCCGGTTTGACTGATCCTGACGTATCGGGCATTTTGACGGGGAAAAACAATGTGCGTAATGCCCAATTCGCCCTTGCCTTCAGCGATAGGCGGACTCCAGTTTTTGCCGTCGTTGGAGACCGAAATCTGATATTTATTGGGCGTATCCCATAGTGCCCAGGTATTGTCCAGTTCGATTTTGTCAAACTTTTCTTTGCGCTGCAAATCAAGGAGAAACCATTGCCCGGGGTATTGTTTTTTGGTCATGTCGCGCCAGCCCGTCCAGTGATCGCCATCAATGGCATTTTCAGCAGGAACGCCAATGGGGATCTCGTCTCCGCTGAATAGAAACAAGCTGTCTTTCACCGAAGCGTAGGCTTTCCAGGATTTTTTACTCAATTTAATGGCGGGTTCGACAGGAGCGGGTAGTGGCTTGGGTGATGATATAGTCAATGTACCTGTAGCCAGAAAATCCCAGACTCCAGGATCGGCTTTAAACATCAGGTAATCTTTGTCTTCTCCAATCCAGGAAATGCCTTTGGTTTTTCCTTGGTATGTTCCCTGCCAAATGGTTTCGCCGTTGACCTCTATGCTCTTTAATGCGGTGAATGATTTTTTAGGAATACCAACTATGGCTTGGGTACGCAGCGGGGAGTGCAGCTTAATGTGATAACTTTTACTTGTTTTGCTCAACTCGACATCAACATTCCCTTTGATAGACGGAACCCGAACTTTGATGTGGTTCAAAAAAGCCTCTTTGGGCAAGACCTGGTAACTGGCCCAACCTGGTTCTACCGGAGTGATGCCCGCAATGGTTTGAGACAAATTGATTACCGGAGGATTCCAGCCATGATTGAGCGAAGATGCATCATCAAAAGCGTCGATATGGGATGCCCACCAGCGATCGTAGTGTTCCCACAAGGTGCTGAAACTAGCTGGAATCATGGTTTTGTAGCGCTTGTACATGCGCAATAAGGCATATTCTTCATGGCCTATGGTGCAAAGCGCTTCAAAAACCCAGCGATCAAAAAAACAGCTGGAATAGGTTTTTTGGGTCAAAACATGGGTGTAAATCGACTCCCATTTGGAAGCTTCGGCCAGTCCGGCGTTGATCGCCATGGCATTGGCCCGGTCGTCGGGTTCTGGCACTTGAGCGGACTGGTACCACTGGCCTTTCCAGTATTTCTGGTTGAATGTACTTTTAATATTGTCCAGTTTGGTGTTGATGATGACCGTATCGGAACTGTTTCCACTCAGTATGGCTATTTTTTTCAGGGTTTTTAAATCGATGTACATGAAGCAATTTTCAAGTACCTCTACATCCTTGTTTTCTTTGCCCCAATCATACCACTGGTTCTTTTTGCCAAATTTGTAGGTATCGAAGAGGAATGCCTTGGTGTTTGGATATACTTTTTTGAGAGAGGCAGAATCGCCAGTTTGCAGATAATAATACCACAGGCCGTATTCGCCCAGAAATTCCAATTGCTGGCCGGGATAAAACTTGGAATCCAGTGGCCTTAAAACCAGATTTTTGCACAATTGATGCGCATTTTGATCAAACGCATAAAAGCATTGATTCAATTCAGGGGTGCCATCGCCCCAAAATCCAACCCTTTCCCGATCGGGGCAATCGTAAAACCAATCCCGCATGCAGAGGTAAGCAGTGCGCGCTCCCTTTTTCCAAAGTACATTGTAGTCCTCATCGTTGCACTCAAATGATCCAGAGAATGCAGTATGGTAACCCGTTTCGCGGTACTGTACGGATTTGACTTTTACTCCGGCTGGAATGGAATATACGGCACCTTCGCCACTGATCCAGTTTTTGGCTTCGTACACCTGATGGCCTCCGGTTGTCGTGAATGATTCGGTTTTGGTGAGGTAGAGTACCAAGGGGTTACTGGAGTTCAGCTCAATCACTTTCCCCTCAGGACTTTCCAGTTCAATCCAAGGCTGGAAGTGACAATTGTAGGGCATTTGGCACACCAGTTTCCAGGGTTTATCTGCTGAATAAGGCAGATCTTTGGACAAACTTAGGTAGGGTTTCAACCCGTAGTCTTTGATGTGTGCAGTATCGGACGAAACTGGTTTTGGTTGCACCTCATGTCTGGACTGAACAGGAGCATCGTGAAATATCGAAAGAAAAAACAAGGCAAAGGATAGAAATGCTTGCATTGGCTAACGGTTTTTTTAGCTAATGTAAACAATGAAGCCGAAAACCGATGTAAGCATTTCTATTCCCTGGTCGATATGCCTAAGGTTAGTGAACTACTTTAAATGCGTTCTGTGAGTCAATACTTGTAACAGCGGTCAAAATTATGGATTGTTCTGTCCCCTCACTCCACGATGTAGAGGCCCCCTTTCACGGTATCAAACTCTACCTGTCCGTTGGGAAAAGACCTAAACTTCACTTTTTGGCCATTGTTGCTGATTTTGAGCTTGGGTTTGGATTCGATGCGGCAAGTGACTCCCGCTTTTGACAAAATTTTGAGTTGGGTGACTTGTTTGTCCTTCCAGGCATAATCCAGTTCGAAGGCGCCGCGCACACAAACCCCGCTGTATTTTCCTTCAGCCCATTCATCGGGCAGGGCAGGCAGCAATTTGATCACCCCATCCTGGGATTGTACCAGCATTTCGGTGATGGCGGCGGTTGCGCCAAAGCTGCCGTCAACTTGTAGCGCACGACCACAGAGTGCAAACAATGAGGTACAGCACTGGTCTTTGAGGTAACCCTTGTAGATTTTGTTGGCGCGGTTGCCATCTCCCAAGCGGGCCCAAAGCGCCATTTTCCAGGCTCGGGAAAAACCGGTTGATCCATCACCCCGTTCTTCCAATACTTTCTTGTACGCTTCAATCAGCGCGGGTGTTCTTTTTTCGTACAACACTTTTCCGGGATAAAGGCCGTACATGTGTGAAAAATGGCGGTGGTTTTTCTCCAGTGATTTCCAATCGTCGGCCCATTCTTGCAAAGAACCATCCGACCCAATTTGCGGCGGCACCAATTTTTCCCTGGCTGTTTTTACTTCCCCAACGAAAGGCGTATTTTTTCCCAAAATGGTGGAAGCTTCAGTGAAATAACCAAACAAGTCGTACAAGATTTGCATGTCGATCGAAGAACCCGCACAAATGGTGGTGCCTTCGCGGAAACCAGCAGTCACTTCGTCAAAATAGGGTTTGTTGCCGCCACCATCCGGGAAGTTTTCGGGAGAGGTGGAAGGATTGGTAACCAACCATTTGCCATTGGGATGCAGCACGAGGAAATCCATAAAAAACTGCACCGAACCCTCTATCAAAGGGTACACTTCTTTCAGAAAAGCCTCATCGTGGGTATACTGGTAGTGCTCCCAGATGTGGGTACATAGCCAGGCACCACCTACGGTAAAGGTACCCCAGGTCGGGCCATCCATCGGCGCAGCAACGCGCCAGATGTCGGTGTTCTGGTGAAATACCCAACCCCTCGCGCCATAATGCTCCTTGGCAACCTGAGTACCCTGATCGGTGAGTTCGCGGATCATCTTGACCAGAGGTTCGGCGCATTCGGCCAGGTTGCCGCTTTCCACTGGCCAGTAATTCATCTCGGTATTGATGTTGGTGGTGTATTTGGAATCCCAGGAGGGGTTCATGTCGTTGTTCCAGATGCCTTGTAGATTGGCAGGTTGAGTGCCAGGGCGGGAGGAAGAGATCATCAGGTAGCGGCCAAAATTGTGGGTCAGGGCCGCCATAGAGGGATCAGGACTGGTTTGAATTTTCAACAAGCGCTCATTGCTGGGCAAAAAGGAATTTTCGGTATGGGGCAAAGTGAGGGAAACCCGACTGAAAAAACGCTGGTAATCGGCAATGGCCGCATCTCGGATGGCAGGGTAGCTTTTTCCTGAGATGCCTTTTAGGTAATCCTCCCCCCGTTGATGCGGATTGGCGCTGAGGTCTTTGTAATTGACAAAATTGGTGGCTGCTACAAAGTACAGCGTGACCGCATCTGCATTTTCGATGATCAAGTCTACACCATCGGTGCGCATCGTTCCGCCTTCTGGAACGGCTTTGACGCGGGCTTCGTACCTCATCGTACCTGCAACCCCCAGGTAATCTGCAGATTTTCCGGTCAATGCCAGCCCATCTTGTCCTGCCGGATCCATGTGAAAATAATCGGTGCCATAGTTGGAATGGGCCTGATTGCGAACCCCGCGCAAATTGGCCGTAAAGGAAATACTCCCTGGTCGGTCGGCACTGATACGTACGACGATGACTTGATCGGGATGGGAAGCGAACACTTCCCGTTTCCAGTTGATGCCGCGAGCCTGATAAGAAACGCCAGAGATCCCAGTCTCCAAATCCAGCCAGCGCTGGTATTGGCTGACTGTATCCTGGTTTTTGAAAAACAAATGCAGGTTGCCCAGGCTTTGGTATTTCATTTGCTCCACGGGGTAGCCCATCAGGTTGCGGCCAAACAGGTTGTGCGCCGCCAGGTATTTTTCCTCAAAAACCAGTTTTTGAATTTCGGGTAAAACCTTGTATCCTCCCGGCACTACGGTAGAGTAGGGGCCACCCGACCAATAGGTTTCCTCGTTGAGTTGAATGCGTTCTTCGGAATGGGTGCCAAAAACCATAGCTCCAATGCGACCGTTGCCAACGGGTAGTGCTTCTTCCCATTTTTTGGCAGGAGCGGAGTACCAGAGCAGGGTGGCGGGATTGAAGGATTTCTGTTGGATGGATTGTGGCAATTGCGCCAGCAAAGCATTTTTAGCTGGAATCAAATAGAGAAAGAGCAAGAATGCGGGTAGCATTTTCATATGGCCTCAAATTTTAAGCGCAGCTTGTGTACAAGCTGCGCTTAAAAATAGCCAAAAAATCAGACTAAAAAGTTCTATCACCGATTGATGATCACTTTAAATGACTTTACCGCTTGACCATCGCGGATGGACAGGATGTAAGTGCCGTTGTAATAGGTATCTGTTTCCAGGTGCAGAATGGTGCTGCCTTGGTGAAAAGCTTTTCGCTCCACCACCTGGCCACTCAAGTTGCTCAACTCTACCTGAACCGTATTTTTTAGCATCTCACCTGCTTGCAATACGATCAAATCGGCACTGGGATTGGGGAAGAGCGTAAACCCGATTTTTTCGAGGGTATTTTCCACGCCAGTGGTTACGGGCGTATACGTCGTGGTTGTTTCGGTGATGGAATTTACGCGGGTCACGGTTCTGGTGCCATAAAATGTAGGCCCAATCACATATGGGTAGGCAGAATTCCAGGCAGCATCTACCGTTGTGAAGTAACAGTACGTGCCATTGGGGTATTCTGGGGTGATACAAAAACGGCCATTGTGCTCATCCAGGTAATCGGGTGTTGCAGCCGAAGTGGCGGTGTATTCGTAATCCTCACGGTAGCGCCCCAAGGGATAGGTTGTACTCACAGCGGGGCCGTCGGTTACGTTGCTGCCATCGGCATAGTGGGTTCTTACCGTGATGTTGCGCAACTTGTAACTCGATTTCATGCGGGTGATGCCTCCACTGCCATTCACATTTTTGTAGCCGTAAGCGCCATAAATGGGAAAACCATCGGCGGCATAGCCCAAGAGGGGCGAATGCCTGGTAGAATCCAGTTTGTACAATCCATCGGCCAGGTATAGATCACAAACAGTGGACAAGACTTTCAAATCCAGGTTGAAGGCGCTTGGATTCTGGTGGTGGTGGTAATTCGTGCCGGCTGGGTGACCTTTGGCACAATCGAAGCCCGCACGTTCGGCAACGATTGCGTCGCGGTTCCAGACATTGTCGCCCATGCCGCCGCTTGGGCCGCCCTTTTCGGCTGCGGAAGACAAGCTGTAAGAAACCCCGTCTCGGTAATCAAACAAAGAAACCCCATTGATAAAAACCCCGATGGTACCTCCGGTGGTAGCGGTTGGCGTTCCAGTATTTTTGACTCCAGTTAGTGGAATTTTGTAAATGTTGTTGTTGTTGCCACCCTGGTTGGGGTTGCCATCCTGATAAGGGCCAATGATGTAGGCTGGAATGCCACTGCAACTCACATACACATGAGTATAGGTGTATTTTACCGATTGCACGTTGGCCGGATAGGTGTCGCTGATGGGGGTTGAATTGCCCTTGATGTAGTGCCTTCCGGTAATGCCCGAGGTGTTGATCAACCAGGAGCCAATGGCCGGGTTAGTCTGAGAAAATACGGTAGATAGGGCACATGAGAATGCGAGTAGAGTAAAAATAGTACGTTTCATCTTAAAGACTTTAGTGCTTAAATGGATTTCTTTTTCTGTTAGTCGACCAAAATTGTCAAAACCAGCGCTCACATTCCGTTTTTTAGACATTCTTTTAATCTCGTGGAAATCCAAATCGCTTGTCAAAAAGAAATTCCCGATCGCTGAGGGTCAACAAAAAAGCAATCAAGTCTACTTTTTCTTCGGCACTGAGTACGATGGGTTGGGACAGCTGGGTAGTACTGCTGTAATGATTCAAGACTTCGCGTAATTTTTTGAAGCGGCCATCGTGCATATAGGGGAAGGTAAACTGGATATTGCGCAAAGTGGGCACTTTGAATTTTAGCGAATCCTGCGGGTTTTGGGTGATCTGCATCCGGCCAAAATCGTTGAGTGTTGTATCGATGGGCAAGCCGTTTTTTGCAAAACCGTTGGTCGTAAACAATGGCTCGGGATGGCAGGAAGCACAATGCAGCCTAAAGAGTCGGAGCCCATTGCTTTCTTGAGCAGTAAAATCACCTCCTTCCTCGTTGCGGATGTGCTTGTCGTATTTGGAATGGGAGGATTGGAGTTGCAATAGGAATTGGGAAAAGGCCAGCAATACTTTTTGCCCGGTGGCCAGGCTGTCGCCAAAAGCATTGAAAAACAAGGTACGGTACTTCAGCCTGGACTTTAATTTTTTTACCACATTCTCCAGGGATTCGTCCATTTCGACCGGGCTATTCAAGGGCGCCAGGGGCTGCACATCCAGGTGATTTACCCCGCCGTCCCACATGAAATGTTTGCTCCAGGCCAGATTCATCAGCGTCATCGAGTTGCGGGTACCCAGTTTATCGTCAATGCCGTGGCTCAATTCATGGTCGACGTGGGTAAAGCCCGTGGCTTGAAGGTGGCAACTGGCGCAAGAAATGGTATGGTCGCGGGACAACAGTGGATCGTAAAAAAGCTGTCTGCCCAATTCAAAGCCCTCTTTGGTCAAGGGATTTTTTGAAAAATCATACACTGGCTTGGGCCAACCCGCAGGAATGGACAGAGGCATTGGCGAAGAGCTTACTTCCCCAAAGGCATAGACAAGTAGGCATATTGCTAATAAAACGAAAATAGTTATATGTTTATTTTTTTGGTGCATGGATGGAGAACATTTGAGTGCAATAATTGGCCAATTTCATCGCATTGCTGCCGGGTGTCATAACCTGACTTAAAGTAGTAAAATTTATGTTTGAAAAAAATGTTGCCAAATCCATTTTTACAAAAATTTCCTCTTGGGGTGTTGTGTTGACGTGCAATTCTATTTTGCGAAGCGCGCGATTGGGTTGCAAATAGCCACCGATGTGGTATTGGAAAGCATGCTTGCGGGTATTGCATTTTGGACTGATGCCTTCTATTTTTAGGTTGATATAACCGCTTTGCCAGGACCAATACATGCCTTTGGCCGGGTCTAAATCCCCTGCTTGTGCACCGGAAACATTGGTGGTACTGTCGATGCCGAGGTTGAAATGTAGGCTTTTGATCGATGCATTTTGGGAGTCAACTGGTATGCTCAGTTGTAAGGTGGAAGGCTCAAAAATGTCAATCAAATGGGCTTTCTGAGGGTCGGAAATGATTTGGCCATTGCTGAGTTCAAGTTGAATGTCAGACAAATAGAACCGCAAATTGGTCAATTGAATGGAGTCGCCGCTAGGGGAGAGGTACCATCTTCCTGCTACCAGGGGGGCAGAAGCAAATACCGGTGAAATATGGATCTCAAATGGTTGCTGGTGGTTTTGGCCATAGCCAGGGCAAAAACAACAGGCTAAAATTAGGCAGCGAAGGATTTTATTCATGGCATGGAGTATGGGTTGATTGCCTGTTTTGACGCTACTGTTTGTAAAAACTTGTGGTTTATTTTTTATTTTTTTTTCAATTTGCTTCAAATACGCTTTTTTCAGATTTGATGCCTGTACCAATGTACAAATTTTGGGGTTAAAATAAAATTAGTTTTCAGAATTCCGGACGCACTAATATATTTTATAAATTATTTATATGTAATATGTAAATACACTTGCCATTGTAATTTAAGTTTTTAATACAAGTAAAATATTGTGAACCTGATTGGCATGGTTTATCCATGTTGAGAACAACAATGAAGCAATCATGGCGGGAAGCTTAACTAACGAAAGTTAAAAGAAAAAAACTGGAAATCATTTCATTTTTCCGAACAATTGCTTACTTTTGTAACATGTTTTTTGGAATGATGTAGAATACTGTGATTTCTGTTTTAGTTTGTGTATTGTTAACACTGAATTTACAAAGACACTATTTTTTTTGATCTACCTTGAAAGTATAATACTTTAAAAAAAGGTATTCATTCGAAAGATTAACTTCTTAGACGATGTTAATACCTAAATTCTGTAGATTTTTACATTTTCCCTCTTAAACGAATTCAGATTGTTTTACCACAATCCAGTGCTACCAGGTGTTACTTCAAGTTCCCTACTTATTGTGCCAACAAGCACAATTAAGCACATCAGTTTGCAAAATTTAACTTAGTCACACATTTTTCAAAGTTGAAGCATTTTGGACTTGTCAAAGCGCTAATTGTCGATTGTGAATTTTTATAAATTTACTTTTCGCAATTTTTTATTTGGTATCCAATCGCTTCGACATAATGGGTATTTGTAAATTTCTCTAAGGCATTGACTTTAAAGATCAGAGCATATTTTGCACAAAATAAACAGGTGCGACTTATGAACGGCGAAGCCCTGCCTCAACATATTTAAGTCATTTAATATTTCAGTGCTGGAAAAACTCTTAATTTAGTTGAAATGCGATTCTATTTGATACTTTTTTTTGGGGCTATTCTATTGTACTCAACCAGCAGTTGTGTTTCGCACAAACGATTGGTGAATTATCGGGAAGATTTCCCTGAGTCGACTCGAATTGCCATAACCAAACAACCTGACATCAGAATCCAGGCGAATGATGTGCTGGGGATAAAGATATTTAGTTCAGACATTGAACTGGCTGTGCCATTTAACATAAACTCAGAACTACAAAGCGCAAGCCTAGTCAGCCTAGAAACCATTCAATTGAGTGGTTATTTGGTGAATCAGGAGGGTAAAATTGATTTTCCTGTTTTGGGTACCTTAAAGTTGGAGGGATTGAGTATCACTCAAGCAAAGGATTCATTGGTCGAAAAGCTGAAGCAGTACATTAAAGATCCGGTGGTCAATCTGAGGTTGTTGAATTTCAGGGTAACTGTATCAGGAGAAGTTCGCAATCCTGGAGCATTCAACATTCTCAATGAAAGAATTTCCTTGTTGGATGCCCTGGCGTTGGCTGGAGACTTGACCGACTACGCTGATCGAAAGAGCATCCTGCTGGTTCGAGAAAAGGACGGGATACGTTCATTGAATCAAATTGACCTTCAATCGGCTGCTTTTTTTCAATCGGAGTATTACTACCTGATGCAAAATGATTTGATCTACGTTAAGCCTATCCAAGCTAAAGCTGGTTCGGTACAAGATCAAAGTTCAAAAATGGTGCCGATACTATCTGCGGCGGCAACATTGGCGGCTGTGTTAATTGCCCTTTTTAAGAACTAACATTCGTAAAGTTGTACCATGAATGAATTTGAATATCAAAAGGCTGTAATCCTTAACAATAGTGGAAATGATTCTACTGAGGGTCAAATTGATTACCTCGGAATGTTCAGAAACTATGTTCTCAACAAATGGTACCTCTATTTGGTTTGCGGGATCATCAGCCTGGGATTGGCCTATATGTTTTACAAACAATTGCAGCCAGTTTATCAAATAACCAGTAAACTATTGATCCGGGAGCGTGAAGAAAATTCGGGATCGGATGATGATTTTATCAAACGCAATTTGCTGCTTTCGGCAACTTCGGATAAGGCAAGCAACGATATTGAAATATTGACTTCATTTTCCCTGATGACTTCCGTCGTTGAAAAATTAGGACTGGGAACCAGGTATTACTGGAAGGACAAATTATCAGAACGTGATGCTTATCGGAATTTTCCAATTGTAGTGGATACCTTTTCGCTTAATCTTATCGAAAACACTTCTTTTGAAATAACCCCGCTAAGCAAACATACCTTCAGGTTTTCCCAAGGAGCCATTTCAAAGAATTATAATTTTGGTCAACTATTTTCTAACAAATTTGGAAAATTCCGCATCTCCAGAGTTGAATCTGCTCCTGTTGCAGCAGATAAAACGATGCACGTTGAATTTTTGAACCCTAAAAAAGTTGCAAAAAAATACCTGGATAATTTAAATATAGAGCTAAGCAGCGAGAAAAGCAATTCCTCGGTTAGGGTTTTGAGCTTAATGGATGAAGTTCCTCAGCGAGGAATTGATGTTTTAACCTGTTTAATGGAAAAATTTGACCAGGTAAAAAGCCAGGCGAATACAGATATTACGCTAAAAACACTTGAACTACTGGATGGGCGGCTCCAGGACATTAGCCAGGAACTGGCATCCGCTGAAAGTACGTTAGAGACTTACAAACTGGACAACGAAATTATCTCATCGACTACCTCGGACATAGAAACTACTTTAGGTGATGTGAAAGACTTGGCTAGAGAACAACGGAATCTGGAGCTGCAGTCAGGAATGCTTCAATCAATAAGCTCAGAACTTAGAGATACCAGCAATAACTTCAAGATAATCCCAATTAATCCTTCCTTGTATGATGGAAAGGTGCTTGGCTTGATTCAGCCCTATAACGACCTGGTTTTGCAAAGAGAACGGCTTTTGATGTCAGGCCAACCTTCAAATCCGGTAGTTCAATCTACCAATCAAAAATTAAGGAGTTTACGCAATTCAATTGTTTCTGCTATTGCCAATATGCAAGGTGATATTAGTTCGAATTTGAGCAAACTACAGAATCAATTTGATAAGTCAAATAATCGACTACGCAGTGTACCAATTAAAGAAAGAGGACTAACGGATAAAGTGCGCACACAGGGAATAAAAGAAAATCTTTATGTGTATTTATTGCAAAAAAGAGAGGAAGTATCCATGGCTTTGGTAAGTGATTACGCCAACTCAATGATTGTTGATCCGCCTTACAGTTCACTCGATCCAGTTGGGATGAATAAGGTTCAGATTTTCGCAGGAGCTGGATTGGGAGGGATGGCGATCCCCTTGTTTTTCATTTTGCTCTTAGACTTTTTTAAAGGCTCGATTCGAACCGAACAGGACATTCGGCAAATTATACCGGAAAAGCCGATTCTGGGCGTGATCAATTTACAGAAGGGAAAAAATCAATTGTTGGTTGGTCCGTCGCAAAACATGACGATTGAACGATTTCGAACGCTCCGAACGAACCTGCAATTTCACCACCGCGAGAAAATCAAATGCATTTTGGTTACTTCCAGTACGAGTGGAGAAGGAAAAACTTTTGTGGCAACCAACCTTGCCTTGAGCTTTGCTCGCGCGAAAAAAAATACCATAATCATCGACTTTGATTTGAGGAAACCCTCGGTCAACAGATACTTTAATGGAAGTGAAGAAATTGGCTTAAGCAGTTTTTTCATCGAAGGACTAGCATTGGATGAAATCATTCAGATTTCAGCAGATGTTGCCAATCTACATTATATTTCAGGTGGCCCAATTATTCCCAACCTGGTGGAATTGATTACTGAAGAGCAATTGATTGAACTTTTTTCTTACTTGAAAGGGAGATACGACATTATTATCATTGATAGTTCACCCATTGGAATCATTGCCGACGGGATAATGCTGAATAACTATGTAGACAATTCTCTATTTGTAGTGCGCTCTGGGTACTCGAAAAAAGCAACGGTAGAGAAAGCAAAGGAAATTTTTGCACAAAACAAGCTGGTGAACCCCTCCATCATCTTTAATGGTGTAAAAAAACAGGATGATGGTTATGGATATGGCTATAGGCAATATGGCTATTCATAATCGAATAAAACGTATTCGAACTAACACAACCAGATAAATTTTTTTAACGCCATGGATCATACACTTACACAAATGCCTGTTTTAAACAAAGAGGCAACCCCTCGGAAACTAGAAGTTTCCGACAACACCAAGACCAAAAGAGTTATAGATCGATACCTTCTTTTGGTCTTTGGATTGGATTGTATACTCATGAACCTTTGTTTGATAGGTTCGATGAACATTCAATTTCTTTACGAGAAGGTGAGTAGCCAACCCGTTTTGGTATTGTGCGCCAATTTTATTTGGGCGTTGATCTTCGTTTATTCGGATCTTTACCAAAATTTTGAAGGGCTTAAACTGAATCTGAAAATCAAAGACTTGTTGAAGAGTACTTTGATCTTTTTGGGTGCGATTACCATCCTCAGTTCTCCTTACTTGTTCCCAGATTTTCAGCTGCAATTTTTGCTGCCGACCTCGCTGGCATTTTTAGTACTCTCTATTGTTTCTCATTTGGTTGTGCGGTATGCACTTAGAAACAGAAAAGAGGAATTGTACTATGCGGTAATCGGGGGCGGAAGCAAAAACATCAACAATTGGGAGAAAGAGTTTTTCTCGATGTATGGTCAACAAACCAACTGCGTAGGACGCTTTGCCTCGGAAAATATCCCCGGCGTGACTACCCTGGGATCATATGAAGAAATTGAAGACTTTTTGAAAGAAAATAACCGCATCAATAAACTGCTGTATTTCTATAGCAATTTATCTAAACAAACAATAAAACGAATCATTCAGCTTTGTCGGACAAAGTACATCGAATTTGAAATCATTCCGGTAGGGGTTGATTTTTTTGAAAGAGGCATACAACTGGACCGTTTGGCCCGTGTGCCAATTTTACGCCGGAAAAATGAACCACTGTGCCAGCTTCGCAACAAAATTTTGAAGCGTACCTTCGATATTGTGTTTAGTTTGGCGGTCATCCTCCTGGTCTTCTCTTGGTTGTACCCCTTGGTTCGTTATTTTATCAAACGCGAGTCAAAAGGGCCAACCTTTTTTAATCAAATGAGAACGGGCTACTGGAATAAACCTTTTGACTGTTTTAAATTCAGAACAATGCAGGTTAATGAAAATAGCGACCAGCTTCAGGCTACCAAAGGCGATTCACGTATTACCAAAATTGGTGCCTTTTTGAGAAAAACCAACATTGATGAATTGCCCCAGTTTTTCAATGTGCTCAAAGGGGAGATGTCCATTGTCGGGCCACGACCACATATGGTTAAGCACACTGAAGATTATTCAGCGTTGATCGACAAATACATGATCAGACATGAGGTGAAACCAGGCATTACCGGCTGGGCACAAGTCAACGGCTGGAGAGGGCCAACCGAGGAAGTGTATCAAATGGAAAAAAGAGTGGAGTACGATGTTTTTTACATCGAAAACTGGAGTTTTTGGTTTGATTGTAAATGTATCTTTTTGACCATTTTCAATACAATCAAAGGCGAGGAAAACGCATTTTAAACCTACTGTTTCCATTTTGATCTAGTGTTTAAGTTGTTTATACCTCAGCTACGCTAACAACAGCTGGGGTATAAACCAACCTTCTCAATGTACAATAATCCAATCTGTGATGAAAGGCGAAATAGATGGTTATACCAATAAGACGAGAGATAGGAATTTCAATTCGCAGATTTTAATTTCTTTATTCCTCAAAGGAGCAAGTATCCTGCTTAGTTTAATATTGGTTCCCTTGTACATTAAGTTTCTTGGACAGGAATCATATGGAGTGTGGCTGACACTCATTGCTAGTGCCAATTGGATCATATTCATGGACATCGGCATCGGGAATGGCATGAGGAATAAAATATCGGAATCCTTATCGGCGGGTGATTATGATACTGCCAGAGCTTATGTATCAACGTCATACATTTCACTGGGCGCCATTGTCCTAGCCACATCAGCGCTGGTTTTACTTCTGTTCAGTTTTTTAAACTTTTCTGCTATTTTTAATACCCAGGCCATCGACGAATTTCAACTAAAATTAGGTACTATTGTTGTTGTACTTTCAGTTATCTTTAATTTTTTGTTGAGTTTGTCTAACTCCATCCTGAATGCGTTGCAAAAAAATAGTTTCATTTCTTTAAGCTTAATTTTTTCCAATTTATTGATATTAATAATTTTTTTAATTTTTTCCGCTAACATTGCACCGAATGCCAAATTTTTATTCGTCGCCGGAGGGTATAGTTTCTCTTTATTGGCTGGATCTATATTGCTGAGTTTTTTTACTTTTAAATACAACCCTCGATTGACGCCCTCTTTTCGGCTGTTTGAAAGAGACAAAATAAGAAACATTGCTAGCCTTGGGGGACGATTCTTTATCCTTGAAATTGCGGTAGTTGTGGTACTCACGACTGATAGTTTGATTATTTCTCACTTGTTTGGTGCTGCCGAAGTTACCCCTTATTATGTGACACAAAAAATCTTTCAGGTTGCCACAATTCTTGCGAGTATTCTGGTTCAACCACTGTGGTCAGCCAGTACTGAAGCCTTTTCTAAAGGTGATTTGGATTGGATAAAAAACAAGTTGAAGTTTTTGCTCAAGGTATTTGTGGGCTACGTCGTATTCGTTCTTGGGATCATTGTGTTTTTTCAACCCATAAAAAATATTTGGGTTGGAGAAACAGTAGCCGTACCCGATTCCTTAATATGGTTTATGGGGCTTTATGTGGTACTATGGTTTTGGAACAATATTTTTAATAAAGTTTTGAATGGGCTAAGCATATTGTATACCCAAATACTGGTAGCAGTAGTGGGTATCATCATCAATATTCCATTGTGTTTTCTTTTTGCAAAAACGCTAAATATGGGGCTAAGTGGTATTGTCATGGGTGCAATTGTAATCCTGATCTTTGCCGCTTGTATTTACCCTATTCAAAGCTATTTGCTGCTTGAAAATAAAGCAAAAGGTATTTGGGCCAAAAAATGAACATTTGTTTTTTTATCGCCCTTAGTCTGAATTTTTAAATTAAAATTTTTGCTATGTCATCGACCAATCATCTTCCTGTGGTTAGTGTAGGTGTTCCAAGTTACAATCGAGTCAAATCTCTGGAAAGAGCCATTGACTCTATTTTGGCACAAACGTATCAGAATCTCGAAATTGTAATTTCGGACAATGCATCTACTGATCAGACGGAAGCGTTCGTCAGGTCACTCATGAAAAGTGAAGCCCGGATTCAATACTATCGGCAGCCAAAAAATTTTGGTTTGGCCCGGAATTTTGAATATGTGTTGCAACAAGCTACTGGTAAGTATTTTATTTTTCTGGCCGATGATGATACCTTTGAGCCGGAGACCATTGAGAAATATGTTGAGTTCATGGAAGCCAATCCCGATTATTCGCTGGTTAGTGGGGATTTTGATCTTGTTGATGAGGAAAAATTAATCTTTCGGGAGTTAGCGGTCGATTACGAAGGGACCATACCAATTCTACGTACCCTCAAGTTTTACGCTGAAGTAACCCTGGGATCCATTTTTCATGGCTTGATGCGCCGGGAACAAGGCCAAAGAGTTCCCTTTTATTCTACACTAGGCGCTGCCTGGCATTTTGTGGCGAGTTTGGTCTATCAGGGCAAGGTTAAACGACTTGATTTTGTTGGGTACAATAAGGAAGCAGGTGGTGTATCGGCAGGTTTTCATGGTTATGCCAGGAACTTAGGTGAAAAAAAGATCTGGGGCTATTTCCCAATTCTAAAAGCCGCCAAGGATACCATCAGTGAGATTGGTTGGAGCAACCGGGTCTATCACAATCTCAATCCAGTGATCAGGATAGTAGCGGGATGCGCAGGGTGTCTGCTGATTTTAGGACATTATGGCTTAGTGATTAAACCTAGAACCTGGGCAGGAAAAATCCTGAGAATGCTGCGCATCAAGACCCCAAACGAAAGACAATTCCAAAAATTAACCACCAACTTATCACAGGAACAAAAAACGCAAGCTAGCTAGGAGTGCGCTTAAAAAAACGTATACAAATGAAGCGAAGCAGGCTAAACTATCTGTTGACTTTCCTCTTTTTGTTGTTGGCTGCAAAGTCGAACATCCTGTCATCCAGTAATTTGCTCTGGTTTGTAACTCTACTCTCTTTTTT
The DNA here is from genome assembly GCF_040403615.1 of Haliscomenobacter sp. Classification (NCBI taxonomy): domain Bacteria; kingdom Pseudomonadati; phylum Bacteroidota; class Saprospiria; order Saprospirales; family Haliscomenobacteraceae; genus Haliscomenobacter; species Haliscomenobacter sp. The sequence continues at coordinate 16,714 of NZ_JBBAKG010000047.1, forward strand.
CTTTGTGGCGCTGAAATACAACGCATTAACCAAGAAAGAATTGAGGATATTTGGCGGCTTTTCAATCTCTTTTTTTGCATACATTTTGATTAGGAACGTATTGTTCAATAGCCTCCCTATGCCGTTTTTGGTCAGTGATGTGCTTTTTTTGTTTAAGTTTCTTTTTTTAAGTTTTTTATTTGTTGCTATTTTAAAACATGAAACCAGTCAGAATATCGTCAAAGTAATGACTGATTTAACTTTTATTTCTTTTTTCTTTTTTGCTTTTCAATTAATAGCAGGGGAAGCTTTTTTTAATTTAATAATAATGTTGCACTTGACACCTCAAGACCCACCAAGCGAAATATTTGCAAATTGCCTGGTTTTTACCTACACCAAAGAATTGCATGATTACCGGAACTCAGGGTTTGTCTGGGAACCAGGTGGCTTTGGTTGCTTTTTAATCATCTCGCTGATGTTGAATTTATTCATCAACAAATTTACTTTTGACCGCAGCTCAATCATTCTTATCATCGGGGTCATCACCACTGTTTCTACCACGGCCTATCTGGCTTTGTTGATTCTTCTATTGATGGTATACCGCTATAAACACCGAAAAGTTAATTTCGGAGTGATATTTCTGATTCCAATTTTGGTGCTGATTGTATTAAAAACTCCATTTATTGGTGAAAAAATAGTCGACTTATATAGTAGTGATATGGATAATTTGGAAAATATTGAGCATTTATCTCACTATTATGATGATATAGAAATGCAAATGCGTTTGAATCGCTTCGCAAGTATTACTTATATTTACGATATGTTTAAGCACAAACTAATCTTTGGGATTAGTAACATGTACGATGAAGTGATGAATAAGGTATACAGTGTCAATATATCCAACGGAATTATGGATTTCATGGCGAAATATGGTTTAGTTGGCTTTGTATATTTAATGTCTTGTTATGCAAGATTTTGTAAAAAAAATGTAAAATACATTGAATGCGTCGTCTACTGTGTATTGATCATGATTGTATTGGGCTTTGGTTCTCCAATCTTGACGACGCCGATAGCACTGATGTTTTTGTTCCTCCCATATTACAAATTTCCTGAACTCATTTACGTACTGGTTAAAAAGCCAGTTCAAGTAAATATCGAATATTCTTCTGTAAACTAAGCTGAATAACTCTTATGAAAATAGCTGTTTTGTTGGCAACATACAATCGGAAAGTCAAAACGCTTACCTGTTTGGGCAATCTAAAAGACCAGGAAATCCCGGATGACCTGGATTTGGAAGTTTTTCTGACTGATGACGCGTCTACCGACGGCACCACGAAGGCAATTCTGGAACAATATCCGGAGACCCATGTCTACCACGGCAATGGCAATTTGTTCTGGGCGGGAGGAATGATCCATTCATGGACGATGGCACTCTCTTCCAATGCAGACTATTACTTGCTACTAAATGATGATACTTTTCTGCAAAGGGATACCGTAAAAATCATGCTGCAAAGCTGCACTGACCATTATGTAGAATATGGCCAGCAAGCCATTAGTGTGGGTACAACTAAAGACCCAAATTCTGAGGAAATAACCTACGGAGGTAGAAAATTGTATTCTAGGTACCAGCCGCAAAGTTACCGTGTGGAGCCCCAAGCGCATAGCATCGAATGTGATATGGCAAATTCAAACATTATGTTGGTTCCTGCTGAGGTTGTGGCTAAAATTGGCACTTTGTCCAAAGAATTCACGCATGCCATCGCGGATTTTGATTATACCTTAAGGGCCAAAAAAGCTGGATTTTCGGTGATTGTCGCGCCAGGTATTCTTGGAATTTGTGCCAATGATCATGAGAAAAACTGGAAATCTGGCGACGTGAAACTTTCAGAAAGGGTTAAGTATTTGTACAGCGTAAAGGGGCTGGCCTACAAAGAATACTTGCTATTTATAAAAAAGCATTTTCCTTTAAATTTACCAGCATCGTTTTTGAAACTGTGGCTAAAAACATTATTCCCTTTGGTGTATGACGTATTTAAAAAAACAGCTTGAATGTATTCTTTTTCGACTTACTCAAAAAAATACGATGTTCTCAATCTTGGTTAAACAAAGTTAGATGAAAATTCTGATCATCCATTCATTTTATCGGGAAAAAGGTGGAGAAGACAACATGGTACTTGGAAAATTGGCTTTGCTGAAAGATGCCAGTTTCGAAGTAGAACTGTTGGCTTTCCAAAATCCTTCACATTTATTAAGCGCAATTGTTGTTTTATTTTTTGCGGTTTTTAATGTATATTCGTTCTTTAAAACAATAAAGGCGATACGCAAATACCAACCGGATATCGTTCATTTGCACAATTGGCATTTTGCTGCTTCACCTTCAGTGATTATTGCGGCCCATTTTTTAAAAATACCGATTGTATTGACTGCACACAATTTTCGGCTGCTTTGCCCCTCGGCAATATTGTTTTTTAAGGGAAATCTTTTTTTAGAAAGTTTGAACGAGAAATTTCCCTGGACTGCCATTAAAATCGGGGTCTATAGAAACTCAAGTCTCCAGACTTTCTGGCTAGCTTTTACCGTTTATTTGCATAAAAAATTAAAAACCTGGCAAAAAGTAAGCAAGTTTGTCGTTTTTTCGGATTTCATGAAAGACATTTTTGTGCAATCTAATTTTGGAATTCCTGCAAATAAATTTGTTATTAAGCAAAATTCTATTATAGCCCCCCCTCTTGGGCTGAGCATTACCAGAGGCAATCATTTTGTATTTGTAGGCAGGTTGGTTACTGAAAAAGGGGTTGATGTCTTGTTGAATGCTTTTGCCGATACCAATTTCCAACTGCTTATATATGGGTACGGCCCTCTAGAGCAAAAGGTTACGGATTTCGCAGCACTGCATCAAAACATTACCTACAAAGGTGCTTTGCCTCATGATGACTTGTTTGACGAATTACAAACATGTAGCGCACTTATTTTTCCTTCGATCTGGTTTGAAGGTATGCCGTTGACCGTAATTGAAGCTTTTTCAACGGGTACTCCAGTCATTGCGAGTAATTTGGGGGCTATGTCAATAATGATTCAGGATCACTACAATGGATTGCATTTTGAAGCTGGAAACCCCGTCGATCTAGCTCAGAAATTGGCTTACTGGAGCGCATGTTCGGAAAATGAAAAGGAGTTTTATTCGCAAAGAGCAAGAGCGGCATATGAAAAAAATTACACCCCGCAAGCCAACATTCAACGCCTGGAGTCAATATATGCAGATGTGAAAAGTGAGTACGGATCGAAGCCACAGCTCATCGAAAACTAACCTTATTTAACTTCAAATGAACATCTCATGAAAAAAGTGGCAATCATCCAAAGAACCCTGGTGCAATACCGGCGAGAATTTTTTGAAGGGCTGAAAAATGCGCTTGCTGAAGAAGGGGTAGAGTTGACATTGATCTATGGCAAACAAAACAATGATGAAGGGCTGAAAAATGATGCGGTAGAATTGGCCTGGAGTAAATACATCCCCAATAAAACGTTGAAATTTGGCAATAGCTCGTTGGTTTGGCAGCCTTGTTTGAACGAGCTGAAAGACAAGGATTTAATCGTAGTGGAATCTGCAAACAAGTTGATTTTGAACTACCTTTTAATGATCAAGAGACGTTTTTCTAATACCAAATTGGGCTTCTGGGGGCATGGCAGAAATAAGCAGGATACTTTGAATAGCTTCGCCAATCAATTCAAGTATCTTTTTTTGAAACAATGCGATTGGTGGTTTGCCTATACCAGTGGCGTGAAAGATTTTCTTATTGAAAAAGGTTACCCTCAAGCACGGATCACGAATGTGCAAAATGCCATAGATACGCAATTTATCCAGCAGGAATACGCCCAAACTACTGACCTCGAAACAACAGCATTGAAAAAGGAATTGGGCATAGAGGGCGATCAGGTTGGAATCTTTTGTGGAGGAATCTATCCGGAAAAGCGGATTGATTTTTTGCTGGAAAGTTGCCTAAGGGTAAAACAGGAAGTCCCAGATTTTCATATGATTTTTATTGGCTCAGGCATTGATGCCACAAAAATAACCCAGGCAGCGGCACAGCACCCCTGGATTCATTACGTCGGACCAAAATTCGGAAAAGATAGGGTCAAGTATTTCAAAATTTCCGCCCTCTTCTTGATGCCAGGACTGGTAGGATTGGGCATTTTGGATGCTTTCGCACTTGAAACACCTATCGTGACCACCCGCTATGAATTTCATAGCCCGGAAATTGAATACCTCGAAGATGGAAAAAACGGATTGATTGTTGACAATACAATCGCTGATTACAGCAAGGCTGTTGTCCAGCTTTTGCTAAGCGCGCAATACAAGCAGATGTTGGACCATTGCAGGTACAGCGCCGAAAAATACACGATTGAAAACATGGTGGAAAACTTTAAGATAGGAATACTCAAAGCCATGCAATGAGTCTTTCCCGAAATGTATTGTATAACCCTAATTATAAAACAATGGAACATAAAATCCCGTTCAACAAACCATTTCTAACCGGAAAGGAAGAACACAATATTGGCCTTACCCTGAAGTCAGGGCATCTTAGCGGGAATGGCTCATTTACACAAAAATGCCAGAACTATTTTGAATCGCAGTATCGTTTCGGCAAATGTCTTTTGACAAGCTCCTGTACGGATGCCCTGGAAATTGCGGCCATACTACTAGACATACAGGCAGGAGATGAAGTCATCGTGCCTTCGTATACTTTTGTTTCTACGGCAAACCCCTTTCTGTTGAGAGGTGCCAAAATTGTATTTGCTGATTCCAGAGCAGATCACCCGGGTATTGATGAGCTTAGCATCGAAGCATTAATCACTCCGAAAACCAAAGCCATCGTAGTTGTTCATTATGCCGGAGTCGCCTGCGACATGGACATCATAATGGAGCTCGCAAATCGCTATGGATTGTGGGTAGTAGAAGATGCAGCTCAAGCCATCGACGCGTACTACAAGGGCAAGCCTTTGGGCGGAATTGGTCATTTAGGGGCTTTTTCCTTTCACGAAACGAAGAACATTATTTGTGGGGAGGGTGGATTATTAGTGATTAATGATGAACGCTTTATCAAACGTGCAGAAATCATTTGGGAAAAAGGGACCAACCGCTCTGCATTTTTTAGAGGAGAAGTTGATAAATATGGTTGGGTAGACATTGGATCTTCTTTTTTACCCTCAGAACTTGTTGCTGCCTTTTTACATGCCCAGTTGGAAAACCTAAGTTTCATTCAAAAAAGAAGGACGGAAATTTGGGAAAGATATTACGAAAATTTAAAGGATTTTGCCATGGAACAAAACATCATGCTGCCCTATGTTCCGGAATATGCAACGAACAATAGTCACATGTTTTACCTTGTATTAAAAAACCTACAAGAACGTAGTGCACTCATTCAGAAGCTCAAGGAAAAAGACATTCATGCAGTATTTCATTATTTATCCTTACACAATAGCTCTTTTTTCAGGGGGAAACATGACCAACGGGAACTTCCGAACAGCGATAGATATACTGATAGTTTGCTTCGCTTACCGCTGTTTTTTGAACTGACTGAACAGGATCAGAACCGAGTTACCGAGACCATTAAGAATTCATTGTTAATCGTTAAAAATTAGTGAGATGAAAATATTAATCATTCATACCTTTTACCGATTCAAAGGCGGAGAAGACAATTTAGTGCTTGACGAAATGGCATTGCTGCAAGGGGCCGGATTTACTGTTGAACTATTGCAATTTAAAAACCGAAGTCATTTTTTTAGTTCGCTTTTTCCAGTTTTATTTCTGCCTTTTAACCTATACTCATTTATCACCACCATCATTAAAATTCGCAAATATCAGCCGGATGTTGTTCATGTACACAATTGGCATTTCGCTGCTTCTCCTTCGGTTGTCGTAGCATGCCATTATTGTAAAGTCCCAGTAGTATTGTCTTTGCACAACTATAGGCTCATTTGCCCTTCTGCAACACTTTTGCACAAAGGAGAGCTGTTTTTGGACAGCATTAAGCAAGAATTCCCATGGAAAGCAGTCCAGCTTAGAGTTTACAGAAACTCAATTTTTCAAACATTCTGGCTTGCTTTTAGCATTTACCTGCATAAAAAATTAAAAACCTGGGAAAAGGTAAGCGCTTATGTCGTCAATTCAGAGTTTGAAGTTAAAACTTTTCTGCAATCGACGCTGGGCGTTCCTGAAGACAAATTTGTAATCAAAAGCAATTCAATCCCTGACCCTACTTTTGAGGAGGAGATTAAAAGGGGCAATCATTTTGTATTCATCGGAAGATTGGTTTCCGAAAAAGGGGTAGATGTTTTGCTGGAAGCTTTTGCAAAAAACAACCTTGAACTGGTGATTTATGGCTACGGCCCTTTGGAGCAAAAAGTAAAAACGAGTGCAATTCAGCATCCAAATATAACCTACAAAGGGGCTCTGCCGCATGATAAATTATCAGAGGAAATGCGGAATTGCACCGCACTGATCTTTCCATCTATTTGGTACGAGGGCATGCCTTTAACTTTATTGCATGCTTTTTCAACGGGAACGCCAGTCATCGCTAGTAACATTGGGGCCATGTCCACCATGGTTAAAGACCATCACAATGGATTACACTTTAGAACGGGGGATGCAGCTGATTTAGCTCAAAAATTGGCGTACTGGAATAACCTGCCCGAAACGGAAAAAGAAGCGTTCGGACTAAGATCAAGAAAAACATATGAAGATTGTTACACGCCTGAAAGCAATTTAAAAAGCCTACAGTCGGTGTACGATGGGGTGAAAAAAAGAACTACATCCGAATTGGAATACTACAACAGCTACGAATGAAGAACTATACCTCTACCTCGTTTTTTAATTTCAAGCTTTTTTCGGGATCACTAGATGAACTCGTTTCTGGTCAGAAAATTCTAGTAAATACGCTCAATCAGTACTCGTATTGCATCGCAGAAAAAGATCCAGAATTTAAAAAAGCACTAATCGGCGCAGACGTATTGCTTCCCGACGGGGTGGCCATTACTGCCTCTATCCGCTGGTTAAGCGGAGAAAAAGTATCAAAGATTGCAGGTGCGGATGTACATGAATACCTGTTGTCGTATCTGAATAGCAAAGGCGGAAAATGCTTTTATTTGGGGTCTTCGGAAGAAGTATTGTTGAAAATCCAAAACCGCCTGAAAAAAGATTATCCCCGGGTTAGCGCTGGATTTTGCTCACCACCCTATAAAGCTTCCTTCACAGCGGAAGACAGTCAAGCCATGATTGAAGCAGTGAATGCTTTTCAACCAGAGGTATTGTTTGTGGGGATGACGGCTCCAAAGCAAGAAAAATGGACTTACCAATTTCACTCAGCTTTGGATGTGAGGATAACCTGTTGTATTGGCGCTGTCTTTGATTTTTATGCGGGAAGTATGAAGCGCCCAAGCCAGTTGTGGATTGATTTGGGATTGGAATGGCTCGGAAGATTGATTAGTGAACCAAAAAGATTGTGGAGACGATACCTCTACTATGGTCCCATCTTTATTTATGGGATGATTAAGGAAAAAATTAAAACAGAACCATAATGAAAGCAATTATTCTAGCTGGCGGCCTTGGCACCCGCTTATCAGAAGAAACAGTCCTCAAACCAAAACCGATGGTTGAAATTGGTGGGAAACCCATTTTATGGCACATCATGAAAATTTATTCCCATTACGGAATAAATGAATTCATCATCTGCTGTGGGTACAAAGGATATGTCATCAAGGAGTATTTCGCTAATTATTTCTTGCATCAATCGGATGTAACTTTTGATATGGCGACAAATTCCATGGAAGTTCATGAAAAAAGAGCAGAACCTTGGAAAATTACACTGGTAGACACTGGCGAAGAAACCATGACGGGGGGACGACTCAAACGGGTTGAAGCTTATATAAAGGACGAAGAAGCATTTTGTTTTACCTACGGAGATGGGGTAGGCAGTGTTGATATCAATGCTTTGATTAATTTTCATTTAAAACACGGGAAAGAAGCCACCCTAACCGCAACCTACATTCCTGGCCGTTTTGGCGCCTTGGATCTTTCAGAAGACCAGGTCAATAGTTTTAAAGAAAAACCCAAAGGTGATGGCGCCATGATCAATGGTGGTTATTTTGTACTATCACCAAAAGTCCTGCAAAGGATTGAGGGCGATCCTACTGTTTGGGAACAAGAACCTTTGAACAAACTGGCTGAGGATGGCCAATTGATGGCTTATCGCCACGAAGGCTTTTGGCTGCCAATGGATACCATCCGTGACAAAAATGACCTCCAACAAATGTGGGATTCGGGGAATGCTCCCTGGAAAGTATGGAAATAATCGGAAACCAAGCTCCGGATTTTTGCACCAATTCATATAATATTTGTACAAAATGAAAGTACTCATCACTGGCAACCTTGGCTATGTTGGCCCAGGTATCGTCAAAGAACTTCGAAAATTTCATCCCGATGCCTTCCTGATTGGTTATGATATTGGATATTTTGCCAAATACATTACCAGCAACACGATCAGCCCTGACTCCCTGCTCAATGCACAGTACTTCGGAGATGTACGGCAATTCCCCGAGCACTTGCTGGAAGGAGTTGATGTAGTGGTCAGTTTGGCCGCCATTTCCAATGACCCGATCGGCAACCGCTTCGAAGAACCAACCCTGGATATCAACTACAAAGCCAATATTGAAATTGCCAAAATGGCCAAAAGGCAGGGGGTGAAAAAATTCATTTTTGCTTCCAGCTGTAGTGTATACGGGAGTGCGGAAGATACACCCCGCGTAGAATCCTCTACTCTGGATCCCCTCACTGCTTATGCCAAGTCAAAAGTATTATCTGAAGAAGGACTGGAAGGACTGGCTGCAGAGGGGTTTCAAATTACCTGTTTGCGGTTTGCCACTGCCTGCGGAATGAGCGACCGCTTGCGCCTGGACTTGGTACTCAACGATTTTGTGGCAGGGGCTATAACTTCAAGCAAGATTACTATCCTCAGCGATGGGTCGCCCTGGAGGCCACTGATTAATGTTTTAGATATGGCTAGAGCAATCCGTTGGGCGGCAGAACGGGAGAATCAAAATGGAAGAACCTTCATTACCGTCAATACCGGAAGCAATCAATGGAATTATCAAGTCAAAGATTTGGCTTTAGAGATTCAGAAAATCCTGCCAGGGATTGAAGTGTCCATCAACCCAGACGCACAACCAGATAAACGTTCCTATCGGGTGAGTTTCGATCTTTTTGAATCCTTGGCACCACAACATCAGCCTCAATATCAGCTTCAGGATACTGTGAAGGGATTGATTCAGGGGCTGGAATCTATTCATTTTCAAGACGCCAATTACCATCAGTCGGAACTGATTCGTTTAAACGTGATTAAGGATTTATTGGCTCGGCAAACTATGGATAGTCAACTAAAGCTGGTGCATGATTTTTCATAAAACAGCGCTGGAAGGTGCCTACATCATAGATCTGGAGCCGTTCAGTGACGAACGAGGCTTGTTTGCACGTACCTTTTGTAAACGCGAGTTTGCTGCAATTGGGCACAGTAAGGAATTTGTCCAGTTCAACCACTCTCATTCCAATCACCAAGGAACCTTAAGAGGTTTGCATTATCAACGCCCCCCGCATGCCGAGATCAAATTGATCCGTTGTATTCGGGGCAGCGTTTTTGATGTCATTGTTGACCTGAGGCACCAATCTCCAACTTTTTTACAGCATTTAAGCGTTGAATTGTCCGAACAAAATTTGCGGATGATTTATATACCGGAAGGATTTGCACATGGATTTCAAACTTTACAGGATCATACGGAACTCATTTACCACCATACGGCTTTTTATGCACCTGATTCAGATGGAGCAGTTCGTTACAACGATCCCCGAATCAACATACAATGGCCATTAACCACAACCACCATTTCGGAAAAAGACAATAACATTCCCTTCCTCGCTCAAACGTTTGAAGGCCTAGTTATTTGATTTTTCCAGACTTATCAATATTTACAATCATGCAAACACAAACAAATAACCACAACTCTTCAGGCAGCAGTAAATGCCGCTTTTGTTCAACTGAATTGCAGCACGGCGTTGTTGATTTAGGCATGTCCCCCCTCTGCCAAAAACACGTTACACCAGAACATGCCAATGACGTAGAGAAGTTTTACCCCCTTCATGCTTACGTGTGTCATTCTTGTTGGTTGGTTCAATTGGAAGAATTTGCCGCACCTGATGAAATTTTTTCTGAAGAATATGGCTATTTTTCTTCCTTCTCCGACTCCTGGCTGGAACATGCCCGCCTCTACACTGAGATGATGATCGAGCGTTTTGGCCTCGATTCGGATAAACTGGTGGTAGAAATTGCCAGCAATGATGGCTACCTTTTGCAATGGTTTGTTCAGAAAAATATTCCCGTATTGGGTGTAGAACCATCCGGGAATGTTGCTGCAGCAGCCCGTGAGAAAGGAATCCGCACCGAAGGACAATTTTTCGGAACCGAAACCGCCAAACAATTGGCTGTTCAATATGGTAAAGCTGATCTGCTGTTGGGAAATAACGTATTGGCACACGTCCCCGACCTCAATGACTTTGTCCGAGGGATGAAAGAGATGTTGGCCGAAGGGGGAGTGATTACGATGGAGTTCCCACACTTGCAAAGATTGATTGAGGAAAATCAATTTGACACCATCTACCACGAACATTTCTCCTATTTTTCCTTCGTGGCGGTCAACCGGGTCTTCGCCCATCATGGGATTACTTTATTTGACGTCCAAGAATTACCAACCCACGGTGGGTCACTGCGCATTTTTGGGCGCCACACGGAGGATGAAACCAAAGCCATTACGGACAATGTCCGCGAACTCATCCACCGCGAACAAGAACTGGGAATGGAAACCTTGGATTATTATGCCACTTTTGAAGAGAAAGTTAAGGAAACCAAACGCAAACTCCTGACTTTTTTGATTGAAGCCAAACGAGAGGGCAAAACGGTGGTAGGTTATGGCGCACCCGGAAAAGGAAATACCCTGCTGAACTACTGCGGCATCCGCACTGATTTTGTGGATTATACTGTTGATCGCAGCCCCCACAAACAGGGGAATTTTCTACCCGGCACCCATATTCCGGTTTATACTCCAGATAAAATTGCAGAGACCCGCCCGGATTATGTATTGATCCTTCCTTGGAACCTCAAGAAAGAAATCAGTCAACAGATGGCACATGTACTGGAGTGGGGAGGAAAATTTGTTATTCCTATTCCAGAGGTACAGGTCCTGGATTAAAATGGGGCTTATTTTATGGCGTCAACCTTGAGCTTTTACATTGGGTGATGAAGATGTTAGGCTAATCTGAAAGGGTAAAAAATAAAACTCACCAAACAAATGCAACACAAAAACTTCGAAAAATCGCTTGAGTTGAAGAAAAAAATTCATCAACTCATTCCAGGTGGCTGTCATACGTATGCAAAAGGCGACGACCAGTTCCCCGAATTTCATCCCCCTTATCTTACCAAAGGTGAGGGGTGTCGGGTATGGGACGTTGATGGCAACGAGTACATCGAATACGGGATGGGGTTGCGTGCAGTCGCGCTGGGACATGCATATCCCGCAGTAATTACTGCAGCTTGCCAACAAATGTGGAAGGGTATCAATTTCGCCCGTCCAGCTACCATAGAGCTGGAAGCAGCCGAGGCCTTTTTAAAAGTAGTACCTGGTGCTGATATGGTCAAATTTTCTAAAAATGGATCAGATGTTACCACTGCTGCACTCAAACTTTCAAGGGCTTACACCGGGCGGGACATGGTGGCCATTTGTGCAGATCATCCCTTCTTTTCGGTTGACGACTGGTTCATTGGCACTACTACCGTCAATGCGGGCATACCCCAGTCCGTACGCGACTTGACCGTAAGCTTTCAATACAATAACTTAGCAAGTGTAAAGTCTTTATTTGATCAATACCCGGGTCAACTGGCCTGTTTGATCATGGAAGTAGAAAAAAACGACCCCTTTGATCCTCAATTCCTCCATGGAGTGCAGCAATTGTGCAAAGACAATGGTACTGTGTTCATCATTGATGAAATGATCACTGGATTTCGCTGGCACATTGGTGGGGCACAAACCCTTTACAATATCGTTCCCGATCTCTCAACCTTTGGCAAAGCCATGGGCAATGGATTCGCTATCTCTGCTTTGGCCGGGAAAAGAGAAATCATGGAACTAGGCGGTTTATACCACGATCAGGAAAGGGTCTTTTTATTGTCCACTACGCATGGGGCAGAAAACCACGCCCTTGCGGCCTTTATTGCGGTGGTAAAAGAGTACCAGGAAAAAGACGTGATTGGACACATGCAAGTTCAAGGCGAAAGGCTTCGGCAGGGCCTCAATCAATCCATTGCAGAGCATGGCCTGCAAGACTATGTAGGAGTACACGGTTTTCCGGTTTGTTTGGTTTTTTCTACCCGCGACGAACAGCGCCGCCCCTCCCAACCATTCCGTACTTTACTGTTGCAGGAATTGATCAAAGGAGGAGTTATCGCACCCAATTTGGTGTTGAGCTATGCGCACAAAGAGAAAGACATTGATCAAACCGTTGGTATATTTCATAAAGCGCTTGCGATTTACCGCAAAGCAATTGATGAGGGTGTCGAAAATTATTTAGAAGGGGAAGCAGTACAACCTGTTTACCGGAAATGGAACCAGTTGGAAAAGAACCATTAATTAAGCGTTATGGAGAACCTAACTTCGATAGGAACAAGTATGTATGCTTTGGCCGAGAGATTGTTTCCTATTTGTAGAAGCATCACTGGTGATGGCGTACGACAATCGTTGCGTATTTTGCAGGAATATATCCCGATTGAAATTCACGAAGTGCCCAGCAATACGCCTGTTTTTGATTGGACCGTTCCCAAAGAATGGAACATTCGAGATGCTTGGGTCATCGGCCCGCACGGAAAAAAAATAATTGATTTTAAGGAGCACAATCTCCATATCCTGCAGTATAGCATACCTGTACACCAAGTGTTGAGTTTGGAGGACTTGAAGAAGCATCTCTTTACATTGCCCGATAAACCTGATCTGATTCCATATCGAACTTCCTATTATCAGGAAAACTGGGGTTTTTGTTTGGCCCACAACCAATACCTGGAATTACCGGATGGTGATTATGAGGTTTACATTGATTCAACTTTGGAAGAAGGCAGTTTGACCTATGGTGAGCTTTATATTCCTGGTGATTCGGAGGAGGAGGTTCTTTTTTCGGCACACATTTGCCACCCTTCCCTGGCCAACGACAACCTTTCCGGGATAAGTTTACTGACCTTTTTGGCCAAATTACTACAGGAACAAAAAAATAGATATTCTTATCGATTTTTGTTCATTCCAGGAACCATTGGCTCAATTACCTGGCTAGCCCTGAACGAACCTAAAGTAAAGCACATTAAACATGGACTGGTTGTGTCACTGGTAGGGGACGCAGGTGGGTTCACTTTTAAAAAAAGCCGGCGAGGCGATTCCGAAATTGATCAGGTGGTCGCATATGTATTGAGAAATTCGGGGTACCCTTGTGAAATCATTGATTTTTTCCCTTATGGATACGATGAGCGTCAATTTTGTTCGCCGGGATTTAATCTGCCTGTTGGAAATCTAACTCGTTCACCTTTTGGGAGTTACCCGGAATATCATACCTCTGGCGACAACCTGCAGCTGATTCAACCCACTTTTCTTCAAGCCTCGTTTGACATATATTTAGAGATTGTTGAGATTTTAGAACAGAACGTCAATTATCAAAATCTTTATCCAAAATGTGAGCCTCAATTGGGAAAAAGGGGTTTGTACGAAGCAATTGGAGGGGATAGTGACCAAAAAGACCTACAAATGGCAATGCTTTGGTTATTGAATTTTGCAGATGGGAAAAACTCACTTTTAAATATTGCAGAAAAATCAAAAATATCATTTGAAATGATGTTGAAATGTAGTAAAATTCTCATAGAAAATAAATTATTATCAGTATTTGGAAAATAGAGGGAAATATTATCCGTTCTTATTTTTGAGTAACTTATATAAAAAAACCGATTATGAAACAATTCACTCTATTTTCACTGCTGATTCTTAGCAGTGTACTTAACTCGTTTGCAGCCAATTACTATTTTTCTGCCTCAACCGGAGATGACAGCAGAAGCTCCGCGCAGGCGAAAAATGCTCAAACGCCTTGGAAAACTACAGCCAAGTTAAATTCCTTTTTTACACAGCTCCAACCAGGAGATTCAGTATTGTTCAAACGAGGCGAAGTCTTTTCTGGGGGCATTCAAATTGTTAAGTCCGGTACGGCTTCTTTACCTATTGTTTTAGCTGCTTATGGAAAAGGTGCACGGCCAGTGATCAGTGGATTTTCCAATATTTCAACCTGGACTGCGCTTGGTGGCGGTATTTATGAAAGCCCAGTGATCAACACACCTGGAAAAGTAAACATGGTGGCCATCAACAATACCAGTTATGCCATGGGAAGATATCCCAATGCAAACGCCGCCAATAAAGGCTTTTTAACCTTTGAAGGGCACGGAAGCCTATACCTCGTTGACAACCAACTTCCCGCTAGCCCAGCCTGGAAGAATGCGGAGTTGGTGGTTCGAACTTCCAGGTGGACCATCGAAAGAGTACCGATAACCACTACAACCAAAGCCAGAATTAACTACAGCAAGGCTACAGATTACGATTTGGAGGATGGTTATGGCTACTTCATTCAAAATGACATCAAAACCCTAGATCAGTTTGGGGAATGGTATTACAATCCGACCACCAAAAAACTCAATGTTTTTTTTGGCACCAAATCACCTACTGCTTATACCGTTCAGATCGCAACAACCAATACCTTAATCGAGTCAAAAGCCAGTGACATTGTGATCGCCAACCTGGCTATTAATGGGGCCAATCAATACGGCGTTTATTCCAATACGGCGAATTTGAAAAACCTGAAGATCAAAAATTCGCAGATTTTATGTTCAGGAATAGATGCCATACGTGTATACGGCTGCTCGAATTTTGTTTTGGAGAATTCGGAAATAACCAATTCAAATAGCATCGCAGTTAACCTGAAATACAACGCCACCGATGCGGTTTTAACCAAAAACACCATCCGAAATTCTGGCATTTTTCCAGGCATGATTACCGAAAACCAAGCATACGGAATCATCAGCTACACGAAAGGATTTAAAGCAGAATACAATCAAATCATCAAAACGGGGTATGTTGGTATAAGATTTGCAGGAGACAACAACATCATCAAAAACAACTACATCGATACTTTTTGCCTGGTTATTGATGATGGAAGTGGGATATATACCTGGACGGGAAAGGAAAATAAAACTTTTTTGAATCGAAGCATCATTGGCAACATTGTGCTAAATGGTTTGGGGGCACCAGAAGGTACCAACCGTATGGATTATGCTGCAGCAGAAGGTATTTATTTGGATGACAACGCTACCAACGTTGATATTATTGGAAATACTGTTGCCCATTGTACAAATAATGGGATCTACATTCACAACGCCAGGAACATTAAAATTCAAAACAACACATTATACAACAATAAAATACAAATAAAAACAGTTCATGATGACTTAGGGGATCCCATCCGGAATGCGGTTTTTACGGGCAACAAATTTTTCTCAAAGATGACCGATCAACCTACCTTTTATTTCAAGTCAGATTTAAATGACTTTGCTTCGATGGGTAGCTTTTCCGGGAATTATAATGCCCGCCCGTTTGATGAAAACTTAACCATCTTGTCGGACTATGACCAACCGGGTGTAGGCAATGTGCATAAAATGTATGACTCCAGAAGCCCCGTTCTACCGTACGGGAAAAACCTGGATAACAAGGGAGTCTCGATGCGATTCCGGCCATACAATTTGGTTTCAATAGACGCCAGCCGCAATAAATACGCTAATACGGGCTTCGAAAATACTTCTATGGGCGTGTCTTGTTGGTCCCCTAATGGCGATTGTGCCACAACCTGGTCAACAGCTAGTGTATTGGATAAAAGAGCGGTAAAAATCTCCGGGAAAAGCCTTGGGGTTGTGGCTTTAAATTGTGGGGCGATAGATCGGTCCAAACAGTACATTCTTCGTTTCAGTGCGGTTGCTGAAAGAGAAACCCAGATTGAGGTGTTTTTGAGACATAGTACTTCTCCTTGGAGTCCCATTTCAAGCTCAAAAAAGATTTACCTCAATCCAAACCGGACAGAATACGAGGTGCTTTTTTCGTTCCCGTCCTCGGTATCAGCAGGCCACCTGATTTTTCAGGCATTCAATGAGAATTTTTCTTATTGGCTGGACAATGTAGGTTTGTATGAAGCTACTGCCAGTAGTGTGAAGGAGGATGAATCCATTAAATTTGAATACAATCCAACTTCATCTGATAAAACAATCTTACTGGGTGCAAGTTATGTGGATGTGAAAAATACAACCTATACAGATAAGGTGGTTTTGAAACCTTATGAGTCAATTGTTTTGATGAAAAAAGCAGGTAGCCTTCCAAACATATCAGGGAGTATAGAAAGTTTCAATGCTCAAATTGAAGAATGCCGGGTGCTGTTGAATTGGAATTGGGTAGTCAATGAAGATTTTGACCATTTTGAACTTGAAAAAAGAGGAGATGGAAATACTTTTGCATCGATTTCAAAAATTAACAGCTTTGGTAAGGTTGGGTTACAATCGTTTCAATACCTTGATTCCGAAACAAAGAATGAGAATTATTACCGACTGAAGTATGTCTACAAAGATGGCAACTTTACTTATTCCGAAATTCTTGAAGAAAAGACAAATTGTGAAGCTGGCACTTGGCAAATTTACCCCAACCTGTTAAATGGAGGGAACGCAGAATTAACCATCAAGTTGTTTACTCAACAGCCTTCGGTCATCTTTACTATTGTTGATCAATTTGGCCGAAAAATCAAAACTTTCCAGGCTGAAACCATCTCTGGTTGGAATATATTGAGATGGAATTTGCCGGATTTGTACGCTGGAATGTACTATCTTCATCATTCAGGCGGCCTGCTCAGTAAGGCACTCCCTTTTGTGGTGGGCAAAAACTAACTCTTCATTAAGAACAACAAACAATCATTTGTTTTTTTGGGCCTTTATCGCTGACAATAACAGCGGTAAAGGCCTATAATTTATTTCAAAATTGGTGGCAAACCAACCAATATTGTAGTTCAAAAAAAAATTTTAATTGACATGAACAAGAAACGTGCATTACTTACCGGGGTCACTGGCCAGGATGGAGCTTACCTCAGTGAATTGCTTCTAGCCAAAGGCTACGAAGTGCATGGCATCAAACGTCGCTCTTCCCTGTTTAACACCACGAGGATCGACCATCTTTATCAAGATCCTCATGAACGGGAACTGAATTTTTTTCTCCACTACGGAGATTTGACCGATTCAACCAACCTGATTCGAATCGTTCAGGAAGTGCAACCAGATGAAATTTATAATCTGGGTGCCCAGTCACACGTACAGGTCAGTTTTGAATCACCAGAGTACACCGCTAATGCAGATGGAACTGGGGCACTCCGCTTGTTGGAAGCCATTCGGTTTTTGGGATTAGAGAAAAAAACAAAATTCTACCAAGCCTCCACCTCCGAGTTGTACGGCTTGGTACAAGAGGTGCCTCAAACCGAGCGTACCCCTTTTTATCCACGTTCTCCGTATGGGGTCGCCAAGCTTTATGCCTACTGGATAACCGTTAACTACCGCGAGGCGTACGATCTTTATGCGTGCAATGGCATCCTGTTCAACCATGAAAGCCCTCTGCGCGGCGAAACCTTTGTTACCCGCAAAATTACCCGTGCGGTGTCCAAGATTGGGTTGGGTTTGCAGGACAAACTTTTCCTTGGCAACCTAGATGCGCAGCGCGATTGGGGCCACGCCAAAGACTATGTAGAAGCGATGTGGTTGATGCTTCAACAACCACAAGCAGAAGATTTTGTCATTTCAACCGGTGTAGCAACCAGCGTTCGTGATTTTGTTCGCATGGCATTCCAGGAAATCGGTGTCGAACTTGAGTTTCAGGGAAAAGGTCGCGATGAGGTTGGCATTGTTTCTGAATCCAATCACCCCGATTATCGCTTACAGCTAGGTCAGGAAGTTGTTTCCATTGATCCGCGCTATTTCCGACCAGCCGAGGTTGAATTATTGATTGGAGACAGCACCAAAGCCAGAGAAAAACTGGGTTGGCAACCCAGCTATGATTTGAATGGGCTGGTGAAGGAAATGGTTGCTGCTGACTTGGATCTATTTCAACAGAATCGGGTACTCAAGGAGGCTGGTTTTGCTGTGAAAAATGAATTTGAATAATTAAGAACAATTGCAGAACATGGAAAAGTCCAGCAAAATATACGTTGCCGGGCATCGCGGAATGGTGGGATCTGCCATTTTGCGGTGCCTGATCAAGGAAGGTTTTCAAAATCTGGTTACCCGTACTTCCAGTGAACTCGACCTGCGTAACCAGGCTGCTGTTCATGCATTTTTTGAACAGGAGCGCCCGGAATATCTTTTTCTCGCCGCAGCCAAAGTAGGGGGTATTGTTGCCAATAACACCTACCGCGGCGAATTCCTTTATGAGAACCTGATGATTCAAAACAACGTCATTCACGCGGCCAAAACATCTGGCGTGAAAAAGTTGCTGTTTCTTGGCTCTTCTTGTATTTACCCCAAACTGGCCCCCCAACCACTCAAAGAGGATCACCTCTTGACTGGTTTGCTTGAACCTACCAATGAGCCTTATGCCATTGCCAAGATCGCGGGAATCAAACTATGTGAGGCCTACCGGAGTCAGTACGGTTGCAACTTTATTTCCGCCATGCCAACCAACCTGTATGGCCCCAATGACAATTACGACCTACATACCAGTCACGTATTGCCTGCCCTCATTCGGAAGTTCCATGAGGCCAAGGTCAATGGCGATGACTTTGTCGAAATGTGGGGAACCGGCAAGCCACTGCGGGAATTTTTACATGTGGATGACCTGGCCGAAGCCAGCCTCTTCATGATGCTCCACTACGACGATGCCAGCCATGTCAACATCGGTACTGGCGAAGATTTATCCATCCTGGAATTGGCCCAGCTCATCAGCGATATCGTGGGTTTTACGGGTGAAATTCGCCTGAATACATCCAAACCGGATGGCACACCACGCAAATTGATGGATGTATCCAAAATACACCACCTGGGCTGGAAACACCGCATTGGTTTGCGGGAAGGAATCGAACGTACCTATGCCGAACTGGACAGCGAACTGTGGTTTAAAGCCTTGGAAAAAGCCAATGCCTGACCCCAACCCGCGCTAAGCGCACCCTCTCGGGTAATTATACAAAAGGCCACTGCGGTTTATAGCAGTGGCCTTTTGTGTTTTATAGTTTACGCCACCACAAAACTTAGTCCGGCAGTCTGTAAACCCGGAAGCACTCCAAAGAATAATGTCGTATTCGCGTAAAGACATGAAGTTGTGTGGTTAGTTGAGTATTAAAACCATTCAGAATGATTAAAGTTGGGGTTATTTATCGACAAACAATCCAAAAAAATCGGAAATGATTAATACGGTCTTTATCTTGAATTACCTTTGTGCCTTTGATAGCAAAAGTCGTTGATGCAGCTTTCGCAAACCATACCCTCATCAAACCACGATCATTTATGCCAAAAATGAAAAAGGAACTTCCCAATAAAAA
This sequence comes from Haliscomenobacter sp., assembly GCF_040403615.1. Lineage (NCBI taxonomy): Bacteria > Pseudomonadati > Bacteroidota > Saprospiria > Saprospirales > Haliscomenobacteraceae > Haliscomenobacter > Haliscomenobacter sp. The sequence goes on from NZ_JBBAKG010000047.1 coordinate 36,422, forward strand.
AGCAATAGCCCGCTCCAAGGAAAAGAAAAAAGAGCATCCTACCGAAAAGGAACAACTCCATCCGCGCAACCGCCATCGGGCACGTTACGAATTCAAACTATTGAAAATCAGTCTTCCTGAACTGGCTCCATTCGTAAAACTGAACATCCATCAGGACGAATCCATTGACTTTGCTGACCCGGCAGCGGTGAAAATGCTCAATCGGGCCTTGCTCAAGCAGTATTACCACATCCTCAACTGGGACATCCCCGAAGGCTACCTGTGTCCGCCCATTCCGGGTCGGGCTGATTACATCCACCACATTGCCGATTTGTTGGGGACATCCAATTTTGGAACTATCCCGCAGGGCAGTGCCATTCGCTGCCTGGATTTGGGCATTGGTGCCAACTGTGTGTATCCCATCATCGGCGTCAGGGAATACGGTTGGTCATTTGTAGGTTCAGACATAGATGCAGTTGCGTTGGAATCAGCCAATCGCATCATTGCTGAAAACCCGGTTTTAACGGGCAAGGTGGAATGCCGCTTACAGCCCAACGCCAAAGTTTTCTTCAAAGGCATCATCCAGGCCGATGAGTACTTCGATTTGTCGATTTGCAATCCTCCCTTTCATGCCTCGGCGGAGGCTGCTGAGCAGGCTACCTTGCGCAAGTTGAGCAACCTCCAACACCAGGAGGTGACCGAAGTTGTCAAAAATTTTGGTGGACAAAATCAGGAATTGTGGTGCGAAGGGGGAGAAGAGACCTTTGTACGCGAAATGGTGCGCCAAAGTAAGCAATTTGCAACTTCGTGCTTTTGGTTTTCCAGCTTGATTTCCAAGCAATCTCACCTGAAGTATGTCTACGAAGCGCTGACCAAAGCGGGCGCGGTGGAAGTAAAAACCATCCCAATGGGCCAGGGCAACAAAACCAGCCGGGTAGTTGCCTGGACTTTTTTGACCAAAGACCAACAGGCTGCCTGGAAGACGTTGCGTTGGGGGGCCAAGTCTGCCGTAGTCGATAAAGATGATTGGTGATATTTTACACTGCTTCGTAAAAGCTCAATTTGTTTTTCACCGCAAGCAGTTCTTGTTGCAAGCTGCTGATCTGTTTCAATAAGGAGGCAATGGCATCAATGCCTTCCAGGTTGATGTTGAGGTCATAATGCAGGCGCAGCATTTTCTCCACTTCTGACAATTGCTCTTCGGGCAAGTATTGGGTGGCTTCAATTTCGATGATTTCCACCAGTTCATATTCCTGCAAAGCGATGATAAAAGCGGGCTCCGCATTGAGCTGGCTGCAAAATTGTTCCAGGAGGATCAAGCTTTTAGTTTCCATGGTTTCTGATTTTAGCCAATTCCGCAAACAATGCTTTTTCTTGCTCGCTGAGCTTGGTGGGCAATTTGACTTGATAGGTGATGTACAAATCGCCAAATTCTCCGTCTTTTTTGTAAACAGGAAAACCCTTGCCTTTCAATTTGACTTTGGTGCCGCTTTGGGTTTCGGGGGCAACCTTTAGTTTTACTTGTCCATCCAGGGTGTCTACGGTGGTGTCGCCACCCAATAAGGCAGTGTACAGGTCTATCTCAACACTTGCGTACAGATTGCTGCTCTCGCGTTTAAATTTGGGATGATCTGCAATTGAAAAAGTGATGTACAAATCTCCGTTGGGGCCGCCATTTGCGCCTGGTGCCCCATGCCCGGGAATCTTGATGGTCTGACCATTTTCAACGCCTGCTGGAATAGTGAGGCGAATGTTTTTACCGTTGACGGTCAGGGTTTGCTTCTGACTTACATACACATCCTTTAAGTCGAGTTGCAATTCGGCGTTCAGATCCTGGCCTTTGAATCGGGTCTGTCTGCCTCTTGGCCCGGCCTGGTTTTCAAACATCGATTCAAAAAAATCAGAAAAATCACCGGAGTACCCTTCAGAAGATTGCTGCCTTCCCGTGTTGCGTTGGGATTGCTGCTGCCTGGATTTTTCAATTTCATCGGCGTGTTGCCAGTCTTTGCCGTACTTGTCGTATTTTTTCCTTTTTTCAGGGTCGCTCAATACTTCATTGGCCTCATTGATTTCCTTGAATTTTTTTTCAGATTCTTTGTTGTTCGGATTTAAGTCAGGGTGGTATTTTCGCGCCAATTTGCGGTACGCAGCCTTGATGTCTTTTTCACTGGCGGTTTTGGGCAAGCCCAAAAGTTTGTAATAATCTATAAAGTCCATTTTCTTTTTTTTGCATTCATCTACTTCTGTAGCCAAGTTACAAGTTGCGCCTTAAATCCACATTTATGCAATGACAAAACTCAGTCCTGCAAAATTGGTCAACCTCGCGAGCAAGGCATCGCCCAAAGCGGTAGCCGGAGTCAATACCCCGAATTGTTCTGGAGCAACGGCTTCATCTTTGGCCAGGCATACTGCGCATTCCGCCAACATCTTGGAAGTAGATCCGTAACCTGGGTCGCGATCGCCTTTCACTATGGCTTTAACCACGGCACCATCGGGCATGACGCCATAGAAATGGAGATTAAAGAATCCGTTTTCCCGATCTTTTTTACTTGGTCCTTCACTGGGTTTGGGCATATAGTACTTAAAGATTTTTTGTATCAGTCCCCCTGGTTTTGCGCTGACCACTACCCCCAACAGCAACAAGATCAAATTCCCCATGATGCGACCTTTGAGTTCCTTGCCACTGATCATGGC
>NZ_JBBAKG010000047.1:39194-43490 GCF_040403615.1 Haliscomenobacter sp.
ACAAGATCAAATTCCCCATGATGCGACCTTTGAGTTCCTTGCCACTGATCATGGCCTCCTCATAAGTGAAGTTTTCGCCATAGATAAATCCGGCCAATGCATTGCTGCGGCGTACGACTCGGGTATTGATGCCTGCCATCACAAAGGGTGCGATCCAGGCTTTGGCAACTGGATCGTATGCTACGCTTTGAAAATCGCGGGCATCTGGCCCTTTGAAATTAGGGTCGGGATTTAGCGTATAGGGATTGACCAACAAACGGGCAAATTCGCGATCTGCTGCGGCTTGATCAACCTGCACAAGCATGCTGGCAATGGTGCCCCCACTTACGCCACCTTTTGCCCCTTTTACCCGCATGTTGACTTTTGGGGCATATTCACCGTATTTCTTCAACACTTCTTTTTGCAAAAAATATACCCCCATATCGGAAGGCACCGAATCAAAACCGCAAGAATGGACAATTTTAACCTTGGCCTTTGCTGCAGTTTCGTGATGGAGATCAATCATTTGGCGAATCCAACCAGCCTCGCCAGTCAGGTCGCAATAGTGCGTACCCGCTTCTACACAGGCTGCTACCAGCAAGCTGCCGTATTTCATGTAAGGGCCAACGGTGCTGCATACCACTTTGGTTTGCGCCGTCAACGCCAGCAGTGAAGCCTTGTCAAAACCATCGGCCACCACGATCGGGAGCTGCGGATGCCCCAGCTCATCAAGAATGCGCTGCAATTTGGCGGCATCCCGGCCACCTACTGCCCACTTTAGGCCTGAATTGTTGCCGTATTGTTGGCACAAGTATTCGGCTACGAGGCAGCCTGTGAAGCCGGATGCGCCCCATAAAATGAGGTCGTATTTGCGTGTTGGCATAATATCAGTTGCAAATGGTCTATTTAATCTGAAAATCCTCAGAAAGATCCCTCCAGAGGGTATGATAATGCTGAATGCCTCCATCCCGGTTGCTGAATTCGATGATGAACCCATCCGTTTTGATGGAATAGTAGTGCAATTCGTTGGTATTGTTGGTGCCGTACCAACTGAAAAAGATGTTTTCCTTGTGCGACATAAAACGCCGCATCTTCTCCTGTGCCAAAGTTGGCGTCAGGTTGCCAATCCATGCCTCGATGATTTTTTCCACCAATTGTTTTTGAAAAATCGACATTTCAGCGTAGGGTAAGCCTTTTTTGTCGCGTACATGGGACTCTTTTCCGGTTTTGGTCATCACGTCGGCATCGACAGGGTGTGACCCTAGGAGTGCTTTCTTCTTTAAAGCAGGAAGCAGGTCGTTAAAAAGCTGGTTGCCGTAGTCGTTTTCTTCAAACATCAAGTTGTACCCGGCATAGGGCCCGCTGGTGGTCAGTGCTGGATTGATGCCCACAAACATCGGCGTGCAGGTCACGCCTTTGGTGGAATACGTAAAATTGAGGGAAATGTGGTGGCCTTCAAATTTCCAGCCCCAGATTTTTTTCTTGTCGGGTGTCCCAAAAACGGTAAACCAATAATTCATGTTTCCGTACCGCTTGGCAATCGGGCTGTTGGCTTTGGTCAGGCGTTCGAGGATGCCCTGGTCGTATTGAATGATGAACAGAAATTTTTGGTAGCCTTGCTGACTCAACACCGTACGCAACAGCCGATGGATGATTACCCGCTGCGTATCCGACAAATCCTTGAATTGAATGCCTTGTCGGTAAACCTGTTCCAGGGGAAGGTTCGACCATTTTACCCTGGACGTATCATTGAACGTCAAATTGGCGATGGTTTTTTGGGCAGGCGACAAAGTGGACAAAAACGAATTGGCCACGTTGACGGAAGCGGTTTGGTCAAAACTCGCTTGTCCAAATACGGCAAAAGTTGAAAAGGCCAGTAAGGCACAAATGGTTAATTTCAGATTCATTGCGCAACGATTGTAGGTTCAGGGTAAATCTAATGTGTTTAAGCAATATTAGTGCTGTTTTTTATCAGGGATACAAAGTATACTTCAACCGCATGGTCTTGTAATTCGACAAACCAGGTTCCCAGCTCTTGCGGATTTCTTTTTCCTTTTTGCCCGCGATGATCTGGTCCTTGAACTGCTTGGTGCCAGCCAATTTGTCGATGTCACCCATTTGTTTGCTTTGGCTGCGGTCAAAGAATTTGTCCTTGTTGGGATAATCCTTGTATAAATCCATCATCCAGCGGATGTTGATGCGTCCCTTTTTGCGCAACTGCTTGAGGTCGAATTCTCGCAAATCCAGGCCATAACAAGCCTGATCCTGGTGCAGGGGCGTTTCCGACATGCCCTTGATGCTGACCGGAGTAAACGAGAAATCATACTTGCCTTTCAGCAAGGGACTACCCAGTACCGTAAATGGCATGTAAGTGCCACGACCCTGACTTACCATGGTACCCTCAAACAAGCACAAAGAAGGATAAAGCAAAATGGACTGTTGGGTATTCAGGTTGGGAGAGGGCGATACGGGCAGGGTGTACTCCATCTCGTGGGTATAATTTTGCAGTGGAATAACCTTGATTTTGCATTGCAACTTGTTTTGAATCCAGCCTTCCCCGTTGATCATTTGCGCAAATTCGCCAATGGTCATCCCGTGCGTAATCGGGATCGGAAAACGCCCGATACCAGAGCTGAGGGGCATGTCCAGGATGGGCCCATCCACAAAACTGTTGGGGTTGGGGCGATCCAGAATGAGCATTTCCTTGCCAGCTTCTGCACATGCCCACATGGCATCCCGCAAGGTATTGATGTAGGTGTAAAAGCGACAACCCACGTCCTGAATGTCGAAAATCAGGATGTCCATTTGTGCCAGTTCTTCCTGGGTGGGTTTGCTTTTTTTGCCGTACAGCGACACGATGGGAATCCCTGTTTTGGGATCGATTTCGTCGGCTACTTTGTCGCCATTGCTGGCATTGTTGCGAAAACCGTGTTCCGGTCCGAAAATAATCTTGATGTCTACGCCCAGCGCTTTCAAGCTGTCTACACTCAGTTTATTGCCAATGATGGACGTCTGATTGACCAGCATGCCTACTTTTTTGTCTTTGAGGTAGGGTAGGTACGCATCAATTTGGTCTGCGCCGGTTATGATGGGTTTGTCTTCCACTTTTTGGGCGGACAAGGTTGCAAAGGTGACACTCAAGGCCAGTAAGGGTAACAAAAACAACTTCATGGTTAGGTGTGGTTTGTTGTATAGGTGAAGGTAAGTACTTAGTCGGAAAAAGTGCGTTGAAGTTTTGGCTGAAGGCTATCTTTGCTGGTAAACACCTACAAATGTCCAAACTGATCAAATGCAGCAAGTGCCAAACCTGGAATGAAAACCAGGATTATTGTACCAATTGCAACCATCTTTTGAGTCTCGATATCGAACGCGAGCAGGAATTGGAAAAACTGAACGAGGAAGAACAGCAGCGCCCACTCACCAAATTTGCCAATTACCTGCTGAAATTGAAGCATTCAGATCACCCCGTCGACAGGGTCAAATATGCAGTATTGAACTCTGCCTGGTTGCTTTTTCTGCTTTTTGTGGCAGGATTGATCGCTTTGGTAGCGCTTGCTCCAGGGTAAAATGTGGAGAATGTTGCGGCGTTATCCTTTGGTTGTTTGCATGTTGGGGTGCTATGGATTCCACCTGATCTTGAAGTTTGGGCGCATTCCGGTTCCGATTTTTCTAAGCCATTATTTTGCCGATTTGCTGTGTATGCCCTTGCTGCTATCGGTGGTGGTGATTGGCATGCGCTGGGTGAAATCGATTCCCAATTTGACCTTGAGCTTGCCTATGATCGTTTGTGCAGTTGTTGCGGTGGGCTTTGTTTTTGAATATTGGCTCCCCAAAATTTCTCAACGCTATACTGCCGATGGCCTGGATTTGTGGATGTATGGGGTAGGAGGGGGGCTGTTTTGGGTTTTTCAGACAACATTGGTGCCGAAAGGAAAAGGGGATTTTAGTTAGTTCTCAGCCTATAAAAACCGATCTTTTAGGTCTTTCTCATTCTTCAATTACCTCGCAAATGCATCGAAATCCCATTCTTTTTTTCGACCAAAAATTCGAAGCTTGAATAGGTTTATCCATCGTCCATTCTTCGAAAGCACCATTTAAATAATTCAAATCAACTCCAGGTTCAACAATGTAAAAAGCCCTATTACTTTTACTTGGGTACATTTGTTTTGCCATTGTTAACTCCTGATTGGTAGGTACTCGGTATTTTATGCTTGTGAATAATTTATTGCGTTTTCTCTTTTTTTGAGAGGCATAATAGTACATAACAGTATTAGATCTCCATGCACAATAATCCCTAGCTTCATCTATATCTACGTC
>NZ_JBBAKG010000048.1:0-43255 GCF_040403615.1 Haliscomenobacter sp.
TAGGATCCTGGGTCGGGATTTCTTTTTTTTCCACAAACACGGAATAACGGTTAGGCCTGATTTTGCTACCGTATTTGTTGGCATATACTTTGGTAAATTCAGCCCCGAAATAGAGGATGGCCGATGAATAATAGACCCACAAAACAATCAGCACGACGGCCCCGGCTGCGCCATATACAGACAAGGTGCTGGAGCGGCTGAGGTAATAATTGATCAGCCATTTGCCCAATAAAAACAAGAGTGTGGTAAACAATGCCCCAACCCCTACATCGCTCCATTTAAGGATAGCATCCGGCAGTACCTTAAAAATTACGGCAAAAAGCAGCACAACTACCCCCACATTGATCAGGTTGGAAATGAGCCAACTCAGCCAGGCGACGTCACCGAAACGTTGGTTGACAAATTCGTAAACGACCGATAGCATGGCGCTGATGACCAGCGACACCAACAACAAAAAACCAATGCCAACAATCAGTGAAAAAGAAAGCAAGCGGTTTTGAATGAATTTGAGCCAACCGCGTTTGGGCTTTGCTCTCAGGCTCCAAATGGCATTTATAGAGTCTTGTATTTCCAAAAAAACTCCAGTGGCTCCAAAAACCAAGGTGAGGATTCCGATGATGGTGGCCAGGGGAGTATTGCCGGACACATGTGCATTGCTGATCATTTCTTGAAGTTGCAAGGCGCCAGTGGTGCCCAATAAACCTTCAAATTGCTGGTATAAGTATCCTTCGGCGGCTTCTTTGCCAAACCAGATGCTGCTGACCGCAATGACGATGATGAGCATGGGCGCCAGGGAAAATAACGTATAATAAGACAGCGAAGCACTGAATTTCAAGGCATTGTCATTGCTAAACTCAATAGCTGCTTGGTATAACAAGTGAAAAAAGTCAATGACATTCCGCCACCTGTTGTACAAGAAATTGCCTAAAAATCGAAAGGTATCGTTCATGATAAATTTAGAAAAAAGTGGGTGTACTTGGCGTGCTGTGGTGGTGCACTAACAGCCAGGCGGATATATTGGCCACTGTAGATCTTGATGAATAGAAAGAATGCAGGGACGATGAGCTCGCCCCTGCATTGATGTAGAAGTGAATATGAGGAATAGTTTAACTCATGGTCTTTTGCAATTCAGCGGTATTCTGAATGACGTCGTGCGCTGCTCTTAGCACTTGTTGCTGCTTTACAATTTCCAGGCGAATGTGGTCAGGTAAATGGGCAGCGGTTTCCAATGCGTCATCATAAGCCTTTATGGCCGCTTCATCTCCAAACGCACATGAATCCAATACCGATTTGCGATCCTTCCCCGTCAAGGTAGCCTTGAAATCCATCCAAACGCGGTGCAGTTTACCACGCGTAGTAGAGTCTGTAACGGGTTCGCCACCCAAATTGCGGATAATTTGTTGCAATTCGCTTGCGTAATGACGGCTTTGGTCAGCATTTTTATTGAAAAGGGTTTTCAAGTCTACGTCAACATCTTCTACGTCTTCAGAAGCCCTTTCGTAACCAAAAGTGCGGTCGTAATTGATGTGTACCAGTTCATTAAGGGCATCAATCAATTTTTCGTTGTTTTGCATGTGTTTAAATTTACGGTGGTTTATTAAAAATTATTTTTTACGGTTAAGCTTCCTTCTATACTGTCGTCCATTGTTTGACCAGTGGCCAACGATGTCATCCGCTTGAGGAACGAAACCATTTTGCCATTTTTAGTATCCCAGTAAAAGCCATCCGATGGTGTTACTTTTAGCAACCTAAGTTTAGGATCGTCTATACCATCTTGAAACCATACTTTGGCATTCGGATTCCATAATTCTGCTAACTTTTGGCGATCATCGGAAATTTCAGCTGCTCCAAATAGGGTCAAGTAAGACGAATTGCTGTTGTCTGCATAAATGAGTTGCACCCGGTTATCCACACTTATTTCATGGACGTGTTTGTTTGTAACGGTGGTAAAAAACCAAATTACCCCCGTATCTTCATCTACATTTTGGGTCGCCATTGGGCAGGAAGAAAAAGGAATATTCGTTAAGTTTGAACAAAGGATTGCTATCCGAGTATGTTCAATCAAATCCCTTAGTTTTTCAATGGCGTCTTCGTTCGCCAAGTTTTGTACATCACTCATAGTCTTCATTTTTTGTGGTTGGTTTTACAGGAAATGACCGCTTCATAACCCGCGTCAATTGATTGTTGAAAATGCAAAAATGATTGGTTTACAATTAAAATACGTTATAGAATTCTGGCATAGAGTTGCATCATTCATACATTATGCTTTTTTTGATTGATCTGATTGTCTGTTTTTTTTAAATCGCGCAACGACATGATCTCTTCGCGAATTTTTTTTGCCATTTCACTACGTGTGAGTTTATTTTGGATACAATAATTTTCCAAGTTGATCTGCTCACAAATTAGTTTGTGCAACAAAGGGGTATTTTCAAATTGCTTTAGCTGGAAATTGTATTTTAATTGCCCAGTATAAAGTTGTTCATGCGCTGTCTGGATGAGTAATTTAACAAGAGCCACGTAAAGTGGCAGGACGTTTTGCTGGTCTAATTTTTGTTGATGTATTTTTTGAAATGTACCGATTAGCATTTTTTCTGCGGCGGTTTTATTTGGCGCAATTTCCATTGCGACACCATAAAGCCTGGCGCCATAGGTTTTGTATAAGGACTCTAAAGTGAAATGGGACGTTTTCAAACTTATTGATTTTCGTGAGTAATTTGGGTATTCACCAGGCCTACGTGCGTCAGCATGCGATACCTTTTCTTACAGCATGTGTAAATATTTTTGTTTAAAGCGAAAATGCGACTGATTTGCAGCAAATCAAAAAAGAGCCCAGTCAGAATGTAACTTTATTTCGTTTCCATTCCTAAGTACAAAGATGAAAAGTATTAAGTAGGTAAGTGTTACAGGATTTTTTTGAAAAATTACATTATTCACACATTTTCGCAGGTAAAATGTTAAATTTTTACATTTAGTGCTGATCGAATTATATAACAATTATCTTTACAGGGTCTAAACTTAGTTTTTACACTTGGCTAAACGCTGACCCATGTTACTGCGCTTTCTTATTCCCATCCTGCTTTGTATTCAATTTGCCTTAACTGCCCAAAGCACCGGTTGTTTCAATCTCATGCTTACTCAAGCTCAAGCGGTAAGCGGTGATACATTAGCCATTGATGTCAGGGTAAAAGGGTTTAAGCAGGTTTTGTTACTGGGTTATCAAACGGTTTGGGACAATCGGGTGTTGCAACTCGTTGAAATCAGTAACAGAAACCCGATATTCCCTCAGACCAGCTTCGAAGCACCGCCTTTTTTCTCAGTCAATGGAATGTCCAGGTTTTCCTGGCAAGATCCATTTTATGTCGGGCAAAATCTTCCCGATGACACCCGGATATACACCCTTAACTTTTTGGTCATAGACCCTTCGGCGAGACGTACTAAAATCGCTATTGGCGGGCCATCCATTTCAGAAATAGCCTATAGTTTTTCATCGGAATTCTACGCGGAATATCTCCCAGCTACCGTCGCTGTCAATGCGGTTTTAAAAGAAGATTTGCCTAAGAACGCCTTACAGTTTAACCAAATTTGCACCACAGTACAAAAATGTGGAATAGGCCAAATCAATGCGCCGGTAAAAGGAGGCATTCCTCCTTATTCTTTTTTTATCAAGGGGAACGATGGCAAGCTCAAACCCAGCCAATTGAACAATCTGACGCCAGGGTTTTACCACCTGATAGCGGTTGATGGGCAAAAAGATAGCATTGAAGCCTTGATCAACTTGAATCCCTCTCCAACTGGTTCTGGAGTCAATTTGCAAGCCATCGTGACCTGTGATCCTCAACAGGCAGATTCTGCGACCATTCTGGTCAATGTCAGCGGTGGTAGAGGGCGTTATGCCTTTGACTGGAGCGAAGGAACTTACGCAATAAGTACTGGAAAAAGTCGGATTAAAATTGCCAATAATCAGTTGTACAGTGTGACCGTTACGGATACCCGAGGTTGTGAAGCTGTACTGGAAAATCTCAACGCAAGAACCTGCCTCGTGGCTAACGACTCGATTCCTCAGCTTAGTTTGGAAAGCAGTAGCCGATTGAATGGCGAGTTATTTTGCAGCAAAGTAGAACTAGCCAATTTGCAGGATTTGAGCAGCATCCAATTTGCCTTACGTTGGAATAGTGATAAAATCGCTTTCCAACATTTCAAAATCATCGATCCTCAACTGCTTAGTTCAAATTTTGGCATTGATGATGTCAACAGGGGTGTTTTGTACTTTTCGAAAAAAAATGAGACCAAATTTTCCACTCCCCGCCAAAGCCTTTTTGAGCTTTGTTTTCAAGCGCAAAATATAGTTGATACGGGCTACATCAGTTTTGACGAGCAAAGCTTGGCTCTTGAAGTTCTTGATGCAAACAACCAGTCCCTGCCCATTCGAACTTATGCTGCTTCGATTGAGATCCGAGCCGCCATTTGGCCCGGAGATACCGACCGCAACGGAATGGTGAATCATTTCGATCTTTTGCCCATTGGCTTAGCACATGGGAACAGAGGAGCCGCACGGCCAAATTCCAGCCTCGATTGGCGGGCGCAAGCCACCCAGTTGTGGGGCAAAATAATTACAGGATTCGACCTTGCTTTTATAGATACCGATGGGACTGGTCGAATCGAAAATAAAGACACCTCTGCCATCTTTGTAAACTGGCAACGCAGTTACACCAAGGCATTAATTCCCGCAGTCTCCCCAGTGCTTAAAGCCGGTGCCACTCCGCTCAACATTCGTCAAGATACTTTACGCGGTTTAGCTGCACAAACCCTGTCCATTGATTTAGGCTCAACTTCCACAGTAGCATCGAATGTATATGGACTCGCCTTTAGCATTGGCTACAATCCTGCTGAAGTAAATGAACAAAGCTTGCGCTTCAGCGCTTCTTCTTCCTGGCTGGGTAAATTGGGGGATGACCTTTTGACCATTCAACGTAATGATCTATCCAAACATCAGCTTGAAGTAGCGCTGGTGCGAACTGACCAACAAAATCGCAATGGATTTGGGCAAATTGGTCAACTGCATCTTGCGTTGGATCGCAACGAAATCCGTCCTACGCTGCAAGGTGTCAATTTGTCCATCAGCAATATCCGATTAATCGACCGCAGTGGACAAACCCTGGCCGTTTTGCCTTCAAAGACAAGTTTGCCCATTAGCCGATTGGTCAACACTAGCAGTCTTTCTGCTGATCTTCAACAGCACATCAAACTTTATCCCCAACCTGCCAGCCAGCATTTATGGGTAGACATGGGAGGCTTGGATTTGCTGCATTGGCAATTGTTGACGCTCAACGGGCAAGTGGTAAAAACTGGATTAAGCTTGCAAGCGCCAGTTGAACTGTCTCATTTGCCTGCTGGCATGTACCTCCTGCGAATGATTTGCAGCCAAGGAATTGCGCTCAAAAAATGCCTCATCACCCACAATTAATCCCAAAATGAAAACATTGCTGCTAAGCATTATTTTATTTCTGCCCCTAGTCGCTGTCGCCCAATGGCGAAATATTTACAGGGGCAATGACGAGTTCAATGACTTAATCGACGCCTCCTTCTACACGGCTGCCGAAGGGTATGTATTGAGTGAAAAATGGGTGGGTGCCACGCTGGATAGTGGTTATACATTTCAAAAAAGCTTTATCGACGTTTTAAAAAACATTGATTACAACGGGTACCGTGTTAGCATCACTGCGGGATTCACCCCTCAGGCAGTTCATGGAATTGAAAAAAATAAATTGCTGGTTTTGGGTGGTTTTTATGGCGAACCAGCCGTTTTATCAAGCACGGATAATGGTGCAAACTGGAAAGTGGTGTACCATCGCAACTTGGTTTTGGGTGGCGAAACTTTTATCGCAACCCTGGATTTTGAGTTCCCGGTAAGTCCTACTCGGGGTTATGCCTTGCTAAGTAGCGGCGTGATTGCAACCAACAATGGCGGGGCATCCTGGAATGTGCTTCTAGACAGAGAAGAACGCAATTTCATCGCGCTGGACTTTGTGGACAATCTAAACGCTTACCTGGCTGAAGAAAACAGCTTACAACGCACTTCCAACGGCGGCGTTAATTGGACAAATCTTAACAATCTTCCCTTTAAAATCAAGGACATTTCTGCTATCAGCGCCACTAGTGTGTTTGTATTAACCCCCGACAATGACATTTTTTACTCTCAGAACAGTGGCGCTACCTGGGTCAAAAGCAACCGCAATTCAACCCGTTTAGAGCTTTCAAACGATATCTATTTTGTCAATGACAACATGGGCTACCTGAATGCTAGTGGATTCATGTACCAAACCCGCAATCGAGGAACAAGTTGGGAGTTGATGCCGCTGATTGACCCAAGTGGGATGGGAAAAATTATTCCTTATGATCAAAACCAACTCTGGGCTTGCGGAGGACAAGAACAATTGTACCTCACGACCAACGCCGGGGGGAAATCTATTGCCAAAGCATTTTTTGACTTTGACTTAAGCGACGTTTGCACCAAAGACACCGTACGACTAAGCAATCAAAGCCAGCCAGATCGACAATATCTTTGGTACAAAAACAATGTCTTTTTTTCCTCTGCGCCATCACCACAATACCAACCTGGAGCCAATCGAATGGATGAACTCAAATTGGTCGTCAAGGATGGATTACAAAGGGATTCCTCCATTCAAATCATTGACGTCAGCAACTACTTTTCCATCAAATTGGAAAGTGAGTCCCTCCAAGACAGTGTGTGCAGCGTCGACCAACCTTTGTTCAAGGTCTTGAATAGCCAAGTGGGGGTGAGCTATTTTGTGGACAGTGACTGTTGTGGTGGTGGTACATTTTTTGGTAATGGCACCGATCTAACCGTTTCTGCTTCTGCGCGGCTCCAATTGGAAGGACCCAAAACTTATTGGGTCACGGCGATAGTAAACAATGGCTGTGGCAATCAACGGATTCAACAAACCTATGAAGTTGTCTTGATAAGCAGCATTCCTGGTATCGAAGTCATCAACAATGATACCGTTTGTATCGATAAATTATTCTACATTCGGGTAAGCAACAGCCGTGTTGGATATGAATATTGGGCAGACGCCTCCCTGCCCAAAGTCAAGGGCAATGGCGGGATCATTGAATTGCCCTGCATCGCTGAAAATGTATTAAAAATTCCAGTAGTGTTCACTCCTCCGCTCCTCAAGTTGCTGGAAATCCGCGTTTTTGTACGCCATGCCAATCTTTTATGTGCAGATCCAAGCGGTGTCTCGTTGTATGTTTACCAACGCCGCCCCGATGCTCAGTTTAAACTCCTTGGCGCTGAAACCTTAGTAGGCGATACCCTCACGCTGGACAATCAAAGCATCTTTGGCTTCAAGTACTATTGGGAATTCAGCCGGGGTGCACACTATGAGCACAATGATACGCGGGTGCCGATCCAACTCAGTTTCAATCGCCCGGGTTATCGGCAAGTCAAACTTTACACGTACAGCAAGGAGGGATGTGTGGACAGTATTGCCCATACGCTGGAAGTTTTGGGCAAATTGGTAGAAACACCGTTGGGTACAACTTGTGCCGATGAACCCGACCAGCATGTCGATAGCCTCTACAGTCGCAAATACCGGGATAATCGGACGATTTATGAAGATCAGTACGGTAGCCGAATTTTGGGCGGAACTTTCCGAAGTGTTGATCAACCCTGGCGCTACCTGATACGAGATCAAGGTTGGTATGCCCTAAAATACGACCGCAACGGAAAGTTACTGTGGCAATTAGAAACACCCTCATATGAAATCTTCCCTTCCAGTTATGCTATTGAACAAGCCATCGGAGATGCAGAGCAGAATACCTATTTATTGGGGTACTGTTCAGCAACTTTGGCTGCACCTTATGCACCTGGTTTTGGTACACTCACGCCTGGCCCAGGGGCTTTTATAGTCAAAGTTTCTCCGGAGGGCAAAGTATTGTGGGTCCGTTATTTTTATCGGGGATTTAACAGTGGTGCAGCTTATCCCAATTTTAGCCGAGGTAGTATTTTATTGGGGAAGAGCAATGCTGTGTATTTTGTTACCCGCCGTCCACGCCAATCTGGTAATTTTTACATGGATGAAACGCAGATAGTTGAAGCTGGGGATCGGGATGAGGGACTCGTCATCCAACTGAATAGTTCAGGACAATTGTTGCGTCATAAATCATTTCCAAGCCATTATCAAAGCTTTGAGCAGTATGCAGCTTACAATGCTCAAGAACCAGATTATCAATTTAATCTTCCCATGAATTGGCCCCCCGTAGGGAATCTGGTTTTGTTCAATGTAGTGAATACCAGCTTGGAAAGTGCTGATTTTGACAACATCCCCATTTCATTCAATACCCAAAAAATTGGCAGTGCTCTTTTGATACTGGATACCGTCAACCTGCAATTCAAGGCCATCAAGCCCATCTATAGGCCT
Source organism: Haliscomenobacter sp. (assembly GCF_040403615.1). NCBI lineage: Bacteria > Pseudomonadati > Bacteroidota > Saprospiria > Saprospirales > Haliscomenobacteraceae > Haliscomenobacter > Haliscomenobacter sp. The sequence goes on from NZ_JBBAKG010000048.1 coordinate 8,442, forward strand.
TTGGAAAATGAGAACATCGGCCTTAAACCCGATGCATATACTTTGGACCAAAACGGCAACTACTACGTGAGTTATACCCACTTGGATTATTTTCACCACTTGTCCCCCCGCCTGTCTTTAGACACCCTTAAACCCAAAACCTATCTAAGTGCATTTGCTGCCAATGGGAACATTAAATGGGTGAAAAAAATTGAAGGATTGCACCTGAGCCATTTGGTTGCTGGCAAAGATCAACTCAAAATGGGGGGCTTGAATTATTTTGTCCAAAATGGAGTGTCATACACTAGGTTCCCTAATCATAGCCCCCTGGATGCTGCTACTAAAAAACTGACTTTTGTGAGTGATACTGCGGTGTATTGGGGAAAGGCCCGCCTGGGTAAAGGCTCCATTGATGCGGTAGTAGGCACTCTGGCCTTAAATGACGGAGCTTTAATTGATTTAGTCGCAATAGGAACTAAAAAAATGGATGCTACGATGACCATGGCCAAAGGTTATGGCGATCAATTATGGGTAAGTACCACGCTTGGTTCCAGTTTTGACCATATGGTAAAAGACACTTCCTCGGTGCTCAAAACCTTCAAATTACCGATGGATGATGATTGTGGCAATGTAGTGAAACCTCGGATACCTTTGTCAGTCATCCCGTTAGTTGCCTATAGCAGCAGACAAATTCAGTACCAGGAAGGCATTCGGGTCTATCCAAACCCGGCACAAGATTGGGCTTGGGTGGAATGTATTCAAGCAGAAGATCGCATCAAAAGTATCCACTTAAGCGATGGATTGGGGCGAAAAATATGGACAAAAGTTGGTTTGAATGAAAGATCAATACTTATTGACCTACAAACCCTACCAACTGCTCAGATTTATTGGCTTGAAGTACACACTACAGGGGGGCTGTTTCAATCGAAAATTGTAAAACTGTAAACAAATCAATTGTTAACTTTCCAAACAAAGCTTATCCTCATCTTGTACACCGACTTGTTTGGCTATAAATTAGTGCAAGTGTCCTGAGACCAGCGGCTGCGCCACCAAAACGTCTGGTGTGCAAGGTTTTACTGTTCACTTTGCGCCGTTTTATGCACTTGCACCTTAAATGCTAATTAATAGTCAAGACTTGAATTAATAGGACCATAAAACACTCATGCAAGCGGGAGACGCCGCTCCAGCGGTAGCCCAATGTTTTTCTTTGCTTGCAAAAGACTTGTGCCAGCAGGGTGTATAGCTGGCGAATCAATCTGCGCCAGCCTTTTTTACTCTTTATTTAGCGGTCTCTGAATTTCAATTTGCTAATGTTTTTTCCTACCCGGATACCTTGCAAAAGCCCTTGTTCATTGCCTACGCGGTAGTGAATCCCTCCGTACAAACGGCTTAAGGCGGCCTCGTTGGCAAATTCGAAAAAAGTATTGAAGCTGCGTGGGCTACCGTTGATGTCGGTCCGATCCTTGTGTGCACGATCGGTAAAGACATAATTGTAACCGAATAAATCTGATAAAATTTGCGCCGTTGCCCCCGACTGGGTGGAATGCCCCGAGGTGTACTCAGGGAAAGGAGGCGTGGTCAGATGCGCATTCCAGGAGGCATCAATTTGAGCTTTGACGTAAGTGATTGGCCGCATCAAATTATAGGTGTACTTAGCATTCCAGCACGACACAAAGGCATCGTGTAAGCCCATACCAACGCGGGCAAATGCCTCGGCGGCAACTGCCAGGTTGGCTTCTTCTTTGGCCAAAACCTGCCGGGTAATGGCAATAGAATGCCCAGGTGGGGTAAAGGTTTTTCCTGGGTCATCACTCCAATATTCAGCGATGGTTTTTTGTTCTACTGTCAGGTTTTTAACGGTCGTGTACACTTCCAACGCTTGCTGATAAAAAGGAGAGGTTTTGTCGGTAGAATAAGTAGGTGGTGCAGGCACCAGTGATACATCGGCATTATTGGGGTAAAAAGTCCGCACTTTACCCCAAAAAGGCTGGAGCGGTATTTTTTGGAAAGCTGGCGCGGTAGGGACCCAAAAACTTTCCCCCGTAGGTACTGTGTAACTAGCTGGAAAGTTGGACTGATAACAAAATTGTTGGCCATCACTATTGGCATAATTGGCAATCGCATTGGCTACCGCTATGCCGTATTCAGTAGAGCGTTTGATAATGTCATCTTGGATTTTATTCCGGTAATATTCATTGTGTTTTTGTTGCAAACTGGCAATTAAGAACTTATTCTGTTCCGTAGCGGGCGCATAACAAGCATTTACAATTTGGCCCAAAGCCGCATTGCCCACCAAAGGCCAGTGGTACTCCAGGTTGGGATCAATTTTAGGCAAATTGGAAGCTTCCAAGCCCGAAACCTGTCCGGCCATACTCAGCCCCTTAGGAATTCCGGGGCGAACCGACTCAAATAGTGCCAACCCAACGTACCCAAACATCCTGGCGGCTACTGGAGGGGTGTAGCCTGCCGATTCTTTGGTGAGCTTGAGCGTAAGTTCCATCCAGTCTTGCACCATTGCTGAATCGTACTCATCAGCAGTAGGTAGAAAATTAATTTCTTTACCATCGGGATCGCAGGCAGTGATTAAACCGATCATCAACAGCGCCATACCCATGCGTAATAGTTGCTTCATTGGAGTAAATATTTTAATAAATAAGGAAATGACAGATAAAATGGTAGGTAGCGTGCTCTTAAAATGGCTCAATCTGAAAATTGTGACAAATGCATCAAAATCATTTTAACAACAATAAAAAAAGATAGTAATACTTATAAAAGTAAAAAACGCCCATTGTAGAAAGTTGTTCACTAAATATTTGAGCATTTATTAAAAAAATATAGTAACTATTTATCAGTCGCCTTCGGCTACGCAAAACCCCAAACCCCAAATTCCCAAATAAAAATTTCAATTCACACAATAATATACCAAAATCGTATATCTTTATCCCCGTGCAGTATCTACACCTCCTTCTTGTGCTGGCAAATAGATCTAAAAAAAAGTAACCATTGCTGCATTCAATCTCTTTGTATTCACCTGCAAACTTAGCCGCAGCGTGAGCAGAAAAGCCTGCTCGCCAGCACATTCTAATACCTAACTTTTCATTAAAACAGAAGTAGTATGCTTAAGTATTACCTCACTAGTACACCTTTCCTGCTTCGCAGGTTGATGGCTGTTCTAATTCTAATTACCGGGGTACTGGTATCCGCTACCGCACAAGTAAAGGTGAGTGGAACCGTAACCGACACCAAGGGCGAAGCATTGCCCGGGGTAAGTATCCTCTTGCAAGGCACTACCAAAGGAACCGTTACAAACATTGATGGTGCATTTGATCTGGACGTTCCTACTGGTGCAGTATTGGCATTCAGCTATACTGGCTTTAAAGCCCAAACGGTTACCATCACCAACCAAACCGTGATTAATGTTGCGTTGGAGGATGAAGTTAATCTGCTGGAAGGCGTAACCATTACTGCTTTGGGAATTACGGCCAACAAAAAGACCTTGACGTACTCTTCACAGGGGGTAGATGGAGCTGATTTGCTAAACACCCAACGCGACAACCCATTCCTGAGTTTGCAAGGTCGGGTAGCTGGGCTTAGCCTTACTCCGGTTTCGGCTGCAGCTGGTGGTTCATCGATCATCAACCTGCGGGGCGTAAACTCTTTGGGCAGCAGCAACCAACCATTGTTCGTAGTTGACGGTTTGCCCATTAACAGCGGAACCCTGGATCAGCACAACCTGCATTCGGATGCAACCGCTGTAAACGGCAACGTAAACAACAACCGAGACGATGTAGGCAGCCGTTTAGCGGAATTGAACGCCAATGACATCGAAAATATTACCGTACTGAAAGGCCCTGAAGCAGCTGCACTTTATGGCAACGAAGGCGCCAACGGGGTATTTCTCATCACCACCCGCAAAGGAAAAGCTGGAACAGGAAAAATCACTTACAACAACCGCTTTGCAGCTTCTGAGTTGTATTTGTTTCCTGAAACTCAAAAAGTATTCGGACGTGGCCGCAACGGCGGAATTGAAGTCAATGACCCAGACTATTTTGGCCCAAAATATGCGGATGGAACGCAGTTTTATGACAACGTAGGTAATTTTTACCAAAGAGGCAGCAACATGCGCCATGACCTGGCCTTTGAAGGGGGTACCGAGCGCATGACTTACCGCCTCTCTTCTTCTTACCTGGACAGCAAGGGGATCATTCAAACCAACCGTTTTCAGCAGGTCAACGTTGCCTTGAATACTGAAGCACAAGTTTTGAAATGGCTCAAAGCAACCAGTCGTTTCAGCTATGCCCGCAACCGCAACATCCTGCCTCCTGGAGGCGCGGAAGGTTACCTGACTGCCCTGGTGCGTTACCCAAGTGACAAGGATGCGAGTAAATATGAGAATGCTGACGGAACCAGAATTCTGACTTTGCCTGCTGCTACCAACGGAACAGACAATGACAACCCGTTCTTCAACGTGAACAATAGCGCACGTCAAGATCAAACCGACCGCACCAATGCGAATGTTAGTTTGACCGCAGATGTTACCCCCTGGTTGAGTCTTGTGGGCCGTTTTGGTGCCGATATTTACACCACCAATGCCAACCGCTTTTTCCATCCTTACTCCAATATTGGTTTCAGCCGGGGTGGATGGATTGAAAACTACACCGACTTGGGCCGTTTGCTCAACAGTAACTTTTTTGCCAATGTGAATAAATCTTTCGGCAAACTAACTACCAGCATCCAGGTGGGTGGATCGATCGATGACCGCCGTTTCGAAACGACTTCATTGTATGGCGAAAAATTGTTTTTGCCAGACTTCAACAGCATCAACAACGTTGATCCGATTACCATGCGCAACAGATCCATCCTGACCCGTAGTCGCCTGCTCGGTGCATTTGCACAAGCTCGATTTACCTACGAAGGATGGTTGACGCTGAACGTAACTGGACGGAACGACTGGTCTTCTACCCTACCCGTTGAAAACCGTTCTTATTTTTATCCATCTGCTGGTTTGGCCTGGAACATCATGGACATGCCCTTCATGAAAGGGAAGATCAAAGCACTGGACAATTTCAAACTGCGTGCAACTTTTGCGGAAGTGGGCAACCCTGCACCGCCTTTCAAAATCCGGGCACGTTTGGTACCACAGACCTCCACAGGGGGCGGTTTCTTGTATGACTTCTTTGGTGACAACCCCAACCTGAAGCCTGAAACGGTAAGAAGTTATGAATTTGGAACTGAAATGAGCTTCTTCAAGGGAAGAGTTACCATAGAGGCGAGTTTCTTTTCCAAAACCTTGATCGATCAGATCATCTCTCAACGTTTGAGTTATGGTACCGGATTTATTTTTGGTTTATTGAATGGTGGCGAGCTGAGTACCAAAGGTACGGAATTGCAATTGGGTCTGACTCCGATTCGCGGCAAAGGCTTTGAGTGGAACCTGAACATCAACTTCACCAAGTATGAAACCAAAGTAATATACCTGCCTGCCAACCAGTCGGAATACTACAACTCAGATACCTGGGCTTACGACAACGTACGCGCCAGTGCATTCACCAACGTTGAGCTATTGGCTGCTCGTTTCAATCAGCCAGCCAACCGTTTTTACGAGCCAGTGAATGGTCGTGGTGCAGGTTCGGCTACAGCCATTGGCGGATTCAGCTACTTGCGCAACAGCAAAGGCCAGGTCTTGATTGACCCAACTACTGGCTTCCCGCTGCGCAACAACAACTTCTTGCCCATTGGCGACCGCAACCCAGATTTCACCGTGGGTTTGGTCAACAGTTTCCGGTACAAAGGTTTGACCTTGTCCTTCTTGCTTGACATCCGCAAAGGTGGGGACATTTTCAATGGCAACGAACTCTATATGGTGCGCAACGGTTTGAGTAAAAAAACGCTTGACCGCGATGTAGCAAGGGTTATTCCAGGTGTATTGAGAGATGGCAAAGAAGAAAGTGAAACGCCTACTGTCAACACTAGGCAAATCACGCCAAGTGCCAACGAAACCTATTACACTACGGTTTTGTCTCCCGAAGATTTTGTGGAAAAAGACATCAACTGGTTGCGCTTGCGGGATGTAACCTTGCGGTATTCCTTCCCCAGCAAGATTCTGAGCAAAACCAAAGCAATCAGAGATTTTAGCATCTTTGTGAACGGTACTGATTTGTTGTTGATCACCAATTATACTGGTGCGGATCCATACGTCAGTGTGACCAACCCAGCCACTGGTGGTGCAGGAGGCTATGGCCTGGATTTTGGTAAAACATCCTTGCCCCGTCAGGTATCAGCTGGCATCAGCATTACATTTTAAAGTTTAACTCAAAAGCGAATTCAATCATGAAAAATAAAATCATAGTTGCATTTATTGGGTTGATGAGTCTATTCGTCTTCAATGGTTGCAACGATTACCTGGACATCAACTTTGACCCCAGCAACCCTCAGGTTGCCGAAGGGTTTGCAATTTTGCCTCCAATGTTGGCCCAAATGGCGCGGGGAGAGGCTTTTGACATCCGTTTTGCCGGGCAATACACCCAAAACTGGGCACTGGTTTCTACCAACAATGCCTGGGATTTGCATGGGTATGTACCAGCCAGCGATGCAGGTGGCGAAAAATGGCGCAGCCACTATTGGTCAATTGGCAAAAACGTAGACATCATCATCGAACAAGCTACCGCCAAGCAGCAGTGGGATTACGTCGGAGTAGCAAAAGCCATCCGTGCCTGGAGCTGGCAAACAACAACTGATGTACACGGGGAAGTCATTCTGAAGCAAGCTTGGGAACCCAACCGCTACGTATTTGATTTTGACAGTCAACAAGATGTGTATACAGAAGTGGTTCGTTTGGCCAACGAGGCGCTGACCGACCTTGCGCGCACTGATGGCAACATAAGCGTAGCCAACCTGGGCAGAGGTGACCTGACCTACAAAGGTGACCGCAGCAAGTGGATCAAATTTGTGTATTCTGTTTTGGCGCACAACGCCCACCGTTTGACCAACAAAGCGGGCTACGACCCAGCCAAGGTGATCGAATATTGCGACAAATCACTAGCCAGCAATGCCGACAATTTTAACGTACCACACGCCGGAACCAACTCTCTGGACGGGAATTTCTTCGGGCCTACCCGCAACAACCTGGGCAATTTCCGCCCATCTGCTTATATTTTGAGTTTGCTGGACGGTACTGTTTTTGGCGGTGTCAAAGATCCTCGGATGCCTTTGATGATCACGGCTTCTGCTGACGGTGTTTTCCGCGGCGTTGTACCGACCAAAGGTGACCCAACTACCAGCAACACCGATACCAAGCGGATTCCCAACATGTGGGGCGCCAATCCATCGGCGGCAGTGACCACCATTACGGGCAAGTATTTCTTTACGGATAAGTCCGATCATCCATTGGTGACTTATTCAGAGATTCAGTTCATCAAAGCGGAAGCGGCCTTCATCAAGGGCGACAAGGCTTTGGCGTACGATGCCTACAAAAAAGGCATCATTGCGCACATGGATCTGGCCAAGGTAGCTGCTGCTGCCCGCGATGCCTACATGACCAGTGCCGCTGTACCCCAAACTGCCGATGCCTTGAAACTGAGCGACATCATGTTGCAAAAATACATCGCCTGCTGGGTAATTGGTGCTTTGGAAACCTGGGCAGACATGCGCCGGTACAATTACAGCAATACGGTTTACACCGGATTCACTCCGCCAGCTACTTTGTTCATCGACAACAGTGGTAAATTGGCGCAGCGCTTCCGCCCACGCTTCAACTCGGAATATGTGTGGAACCGAGAATCGTTGACCACCATTGGTGGCAATGATCCCGATTACCATACCAAACCGGTTTGGTTCTCGCAGAAGTAATGAACCTGAATTCGGGGATTAAAAATTGGATTCAATATTAACTGCTATCCAATTAATAATTCCCGAATTCTCGTTACTAAATTTTCCGGAAAAATATTTTCTGCGTAGCTACCGGAGCATCACTTGGAAAACTAATATAATTTAGAATAAGCCAGTTGCCATCGAGCAAATAGATTTACTAATTTTTTTGTCCTTTCCAAAGCAAGCTTAGGATTTTTTTTTAACTACCCAATCCCCAAGTTCGTTTTGAAAATTTTTACCGCAACAGCCAGCAAAATAACCCCCATAAATTTGCGGATGACCAACAAGCCCCCGCGACCAAGCAGTCTTTCCAGCAAGCGCAAGGAGCGCAAAACCAGGAAAATGATCAGCAAATTGAGCAAGATACCAACTACAATTTCAAGCACAGCGAAGTTGGTTTTTAAGGAAATGATGGTCGTTAGCGTACCCGAACCAGCAATCAGGGGAAAAGCGACTGGCACGAGGCTCCCCGTCTGACTTCCGTCTTCTGTTTTGAAAATATCAATGCCCAGGGTCATCTCCAGCCCCATGATGAAAATCAAAATCGAACCCGCTACGGCAAAGGATTTTAGATCAACCCCCAATACGTGCAGGAAGGACTCGCCAATAAACAAGAATACCAGCATCAATATCCCGGCAAAACCGGTGGCTTTCCAGGCCTGGATCTGCCCGATGCGCTCGCTGATGGAGATCAGGATCGGAATGTTTCCCAACATGTCGATGATGGCAAAGAGGGTAAAAGTGACGGTGAAGATGTGGTCAAAGTTCATTAGGAGTGCGCGTTTGGTGCACACAAAAGTACGAGGAATTAGTTCCTTCTTCTTGTTTCATCCCGATGAACTTAGTAGTGGGGCAAAAATAAGTGTTTCATTTTCTCGGAGCCAAAGTATTAGATAAGAAACTCAAAATGAACCGTTTACTCATCTAATCCTTTGGCAAAATGAAACACTTATTTTTTTTTCGCCCTTAAGAAGTATTGCCACAATTGCAAAAACTTTTCTGATGCCCTTTTGATGGGTTCCAGATCGACTCCATCACCGGACAAAGCATCCCAATGCCCTTTGATCAAACCAGGGTGAGCCAGTCCTTTTTGCTCAAACTCCTCGTAAGCCCTGATTTTTAACATTGGATAGCAACCTTTCTTGCCGTACCTGGGCCGTTCATGGCTCAGCCAACCATTGAAATCAGATTCAAAGCCAATGGCGTATTTTACTTTTTGGGAGTCGGTCAATTTGCTGAATACCATAAGAGAATCATTGGAAATCAATGCAGCATTGCCTTCAACAAACTGCTTCAGTGCCAAATAACTAAATTTGTAGTTGTCAACTGAACCCGCACAATAGCATTTGGCACGATTCAAACTATCGAGCAACTGTTGGTATGCGGGAGAAGATTTGCGGGGTTTCAACGGCGCGCCACTCAAAGGCAAAGAGACAAATCCATTGTGATGGTAAATGCCAATGATGTCGGCTTCGGAAATTCCACGGGGACTGTTGTGTACCGGTTGAAACCCGTCGTGGGTTGAAATCGGAGGAATCTGCTGTTCATACATAAAATCGAGTGCATCCCTCCGGGTTTGGGCCGACATGTGGGTAAGGTCGGTCATGATGCCCGCATTGGCCAAATAGCGGATGGCATTTTTGCCGTGTTCTGTCAGCCTACGGTTTTTTTCTTTGCGAAACACCCCTTTCAAATTCATTATCCGCGTGAAAAAACCTGGAGTAATAGCGGAAGCTCCATTCTCGTCATCCAGCAAATGCACCAGGGTAACAAACGCCACTCCTTTGCTCGCCCAAAAATTGGCGTCCTCCTGACTGTCGATTATTCTCCTTCCACCTTCAATCGAATGGATAAACACAGTTTTGTTGGTATTGAGTACCAGGTCTCGTGCCTCTTGGGGTGTGGTGGCAAGGGCAAATTTGTCGGCATGTTGTTGAATAAAGGCATTGACATATTCAATTTGTTCCAAAATCACTCTGCGCGCTTTTTCCCTGGATTGCACCCATTCCTTGTTGATTGCACCGTTGATGATGATCCGTGCACCGGGATTGTTTTCAAAAAAATTGGCATAATTCACATTGGTAAACATGTGTTTGAACCTGAGTCTCGGAGGGGCATTTTTTGGAAAATAGGTCAATCCATCACTAAATAACCCATACGGAATGTGGATGGCCGTATGGGTCTGTAAGTCCATAAATGTTCTTATTTCCTGGGCGTTTAAATTTTGTAAAATCAAAAAGCAAAGCAGGACGAATACGGGTTTTCTCATTCGAATTCGGTTGAACAAAATCTTCAATTGCTAAACGCCCTGCTATGGTAATTATTTCCAACCGGATTCAGTCCATCATCTTCTCAATTGCATCACCTGCAACTTCTGCTCAAACGCCGCAATTTGCTGCTGCAATCCGTTCAACAACTTCAACTTCAACTGTTCCTCTTCGATGAAACTGAATTTGATGCTGTTGTAGATGTATTGCTTGATCTCCGTATAGGTGATATTCTTGTACCGATTGGCCAAGAGTACAAATTGTTCGGTCAAATTGGTACGCAGGATGCCTGCATCATCTGTGGAGATGACCATCGGCACTTTGGCATTGCGGTACAGCGTGATGGGGTGGCGATCATCCTTGACATTCAGGATGAATTCATTGCTGACCAGGTTGATTTCCACCGCAATTTGCTGGGTTTGCATCACTTTCAGAAGGTCATAGACCTGAGCTTCGTGTGCCAGATCTACGCCATGCCCAATGCGGTTGGTGCCTGCCTCACGAACGGCAGCGTTGATGTGCCAGTTTAGGTCTTCCGGTTTGACCAGGCCAAGGGTTAATTCGCCAGCATGCATAGAGCATTTGACTTTGGGGAAATGCTGTTTGCACCACTTAAACATCTGCATATGCAACCAGTAGTTCCGCATGGAGCTGGGATTGTCTTCGGGCGCTACGATGTTGACTCCTACGATCAATTTGCTGCGCTCTGCCGAAAGGAAAGACGCAACCAGGTTGCCAAACAAGGTCACCTGATCTTCGAGTACCCGGGTCACGTAGCCCTGAAAGCGCAGGGTAAAAGCATTGTCATCCAGCATGAGTTCACTGTGGATGTCTTCAATGTCTTTGGTGTATTTGGCCACTTTCCCTTCAATGCCTCTTCGCATGAATTGAGCGTACAAGCTATCCAGAACGATTGGAAGGCTGTTGCTGTTTTTTTGGCCTAGCAAGGAATCCAGAATCGCAGCATAAGGTTTTAGATCAGATAAATCCAACCCGTGTTTGGCAGAGCGGTACATGCATTCGATGTATTGTACATTTTCCGCTTTGGCGCGTTGTTTGATTTCCAGCAAACCCTCTTTAGGTACCCCTTTGCTGGCCAGGTCGAATTTGTCAAAAGCATCAAAAAAATGCTTGTCGCTGGCTTCATCACCTGCGAAATAGTCTTTAACCGACCAGTAGCGCAGCAATTGGTAGCGAATTTCATTCAAGCCACCCGCAGCCTTGATTTCGCTGAATTTTCGGATATCGGCATTCGCGGAAGGCATTTTGTCAAATATCGCCAGGGTTTTGACATTGATGCAATAGTCGGAATTGACCACAAAATCAAAGTAAGTTTCGGCGTATACCGAGCCGCTGAAATGGTGGTGCAAATCACCTCCTTTAGGCATTTGCTGGAAAAAAGCGGTCAACAAGGCGCGGTTGTCGCGAATGGAATTGAGGTAATCTGAGGTATATTTTTCAGGAGTGATTTGCGCGCTTAATGCAGAGAAAACAGTGCAAAAAACAAGGGCGAGCAGTAGGCTTCTTTTAATTAGCTTGGGCATGATTTTAGGTGTTTTGATTTTGAGAATGCGTATTCCGCCTTCGGCGGGTTTTTTCTGCCACAAATTTCACAAATTTTCACAAATTGGAACGCAAACTTCGTTTGTGTTCCCTTTACGAACGAAGTTCGTGCTTGAATTTGTGAAAATTTGTGGAATTTGTGGCAAAAAAACTCCTTAACGAACGAAGTTCGTGCCTGAATTTGCGTCTAAAAAAAGCAAATTGAGCCAATCAAAAATCATGCTAGTCGCACCATTTCCCCAGTTCGCACCGATTCATCACAGGCGAACGCTACTTTGAGGCTGTTCACCGCATCCGCCAGGTGATCGGTCAGGTCGATGTCTTCCAATATTGCGTTGAGAAAGTACCGTTGCTCTCGGTTGCACAATTCCTGGTGATCCGGTTCATCCGTGAGATCTATCCATTCATCAGGATTCGTGAATTCATTTTGGGCATCAATGTCGGCATGGTGCCAACGCAGTGACTCCGTTTTGGTATGCGCATCCACGCTGTCGGATTTGCCTGCGCCACCAGCATCCTTGGCTACGATGGATACACAACCTGCGGGGCCAATCACATCTTTGACAAAAAAAGCAGTTTCGCTCATCATGGGCCCCCAACCTGCTTCGTACCAGCCCACCGAACCATCTTCAAAGTGGATTTGCAATTGGCCGTAGTTGTAATTCCAGTCTGGAATGTCGTTGCTCATCCGCGCACCGATTGCACTTACCCTGATTGGCTTACTACGGGTCATTTGGCACATCACATCGATGTAATGCACGCCACAGTCTACAATCGGACTGAGGCTTTTCATCAAATTGCGGTGTACATCCCACATGTAACCGTGGCTTTGCTGGTTGAGGTTCATACGCATCACCAAGGGCTTGCCCAGTTGTTGGGCAATTTCTACAAATTTTGCCCAGGAGGGATGGTGCCGCAGGATGTACCCTACTACTACTTTTTTATTGGCTTTTTGAGCAGCAGCCACTACCCTCTCTGCACCAGCAACTGAGTCTGCAATGGGCTTTTCGATAAAGACATGGCAACCTGCTTCCAGTGCTTGCACACAGAATTGTTCGTGGGTATCCGGATAAGTAGAGATGCACACTGCATCGGGTTTGGTTTCTACCAAGGCCTGGGTGAAATCCGAATACAGCGGGAATCCGCCGCCTAGTTTTTCATTCAGTACTTCTTTGCTTTTTCCGGTAGAAACGATGCCACAGATGGAAAAGCCGTCTATTGACTGATAAGCCTGGGCATGGGAAGCACCCATATTGCCGCAACCGACTACAAGGACTTTGATGGAGGTATTGCTCATAGATCTGATGTTTGATGGGGTAAAAATATTCCGATAAAGCACTTTGAAGCTAATTCACCTCGAATATTTGTAATAAAAAATTCAACCTTCAATAATTTCTTTTGTTATTTTACATCTAAATTTTGGCTTTCTTCCCATGCAACCTAGCATTGATACTTCTGAATTGTTCTCAAAAGAGTATTTCACTTCATTTCAGCTAAAAACCACCGATCATGTCAGGCTCTACTTCTAAATTTCATTACCTGAATGGATCCATGACTTTTCCTCAGCCCTTTGAAGAAAAAGGTTCAACGATGATGAGCTTTATCTTCAAAGCAGATCTGCAAAGTCTACAAAAGGTATGTGACAAATGGTTGAATGTACCCAGCAACAATGAATTGTTCTATCAACCGCTTGCCCCAATAGTGCAGATCACTTTTGCCAACACAAAAGAGAGCAGGCCATCCAGTGAACCCTATAGCCAATGGGGTGTGATTCCTTACCAAGAAGTCATTGTCACTCTCTTTGTAGTGCGAATAAAAAAACTGGGTGGAATTTGGGTTGAGGAGCACATTAGTGCTTTGGTTCCCTATATTTTTGTAACCGATGCAATTGTGATGGCGAACGGTCGTGAAGTATACGGCATGCCCAAAGCTTTAGGTTGGGTAGAACTACCAATTAGTCTAAAAGATCCAGGAAAAATATTTAATCTGCATGCTGTAAGTACTGTTGATTTCAAAAGAGGCGCCCCTTTTTCAAAATTACCACTGCTTTCTATCGTTCAAACCAGCGAAGCTGATGTTCCATTTACGGAAGAATGGAAAGACATTTCAGTGGCCATCGAAGCTTTAAAAAGGCAAATGTTTGGAGAAGGACATCTAGAAATTCCTGGAATCAGCCTCTTCATCGAAGTCGCCAAATTATTTTTAACAAAAGAACTTCCGTTTACTTCTCTGCGGCAAGTTCGATCTATTTCTAACCCAGATGAAGCCATTTATCAAGCAATAGTTGAATTCACTGCCAATTCGCTCAATGTAAATGGTGGTGGATTGATCAATGGTTCTTTTCAACTCAAACTACCTGACAATGCCTTATTTCCCATCGCCTCAGACCTTGGATTAACCGATGGCCAGTTGGCTGAATCAGCGTTCTGGCTAGATTGGGATTTTCTTTTTGACGTTGGAAAGGAAATTTGGAATGCCGAGCAAAAACCAAGTATTTTTAAGCAAATTAAACATTTGCTAGGACTAAGCTAAATATGAATCATGGAAACTACTGACACGTTAAAACCCAAAAAGCAAAAAATAGTCATTCTAGGCGGAGGCGTTTCCGCAATGACTACTGCAATGCAGCTCACCGAAGAACCCAATTGGCAAGAAAAATATGAGATCACCCTTTATCAAATGGGTTGGCGCCTTGGTGGCAAAGGCGCAAGCGGCCGCAACACTGATATAGCCAACCGCATTGAGGAGCATGGGCTGCACCTTTGGTTTGGTTTTTATGACAATGCGTTTGACCTGATTCAACGCTGTTATGCTGCCAACAACAGGCCTTTAACTAAGCCCCTGGCTACCTGGCAAGAAGCTTTCAAACCTTTTGATATTGTAGTGCTGGAAGAATACGTTTGGGGCAAATGGGAACACTGGCCTATGCTCTTGCCTAGAAATGATGAAATGCCAGGTCTAAATGGGCCTCCTCCCACCGTTTGGGAATACATCAGACACATTCTGGCTGCACTTCATGTCCAACATGTAAACTACTTCAAATCCCAAGGTAAAAACAAAAAAACTTCAAGCGCTGCTGCACCAACCCCAAAAAAATTAAGCTTATGGAAAAGAATTTCTAATTTATTTAGTGGACAGAAAAATCCTGAATTAGAAAATGAACACGATACTTTTTTTAAAGGAATTGAGCAATGGTGGGAAAAAATAGAACACAGCATTGAAGCTGTTGGTTTAGAGATCAGTGCTAGACTCATTCTGACCGCTTTACGCATCGTTGAAAGTCTGATCAGTAAAAACCCGACTCATCACAGCATACTTTTGGACATCATTGATCGAATTTTGCGCTGGTTATGGCTGAAAATTGAACACGAGATCGACGAAGACCCTGAAACCAGACACCTTTGGGTCACTACTGATTTTGCGCTGAGCACGATTCGAGGAATGATTGTTGATGGGGTAATCACCGAGGGGTTTGATGTCATCAACAATATTGATTTCCGCGATTGGATTAAGAAACACGGAGCCTCTGCCATTACAATCGATTCAGGATTGGTACAAGCCGTTTATGGTCTGGTATTTGGTGGCTATAAATATTTCACGTTCGAGGCCGGGACGGCATTGCGTGGCGCAATGCGGATGGCTTTTACCTACCGTGGATCTGTATACTATCGAATGCAAGCCGGTATGGGCGATACGATTTTTGCTCCGATGTACGAAGTATTGAAAGCCAGAGGAGTGAAGTTTGAGTTTTTTAACAAAGTTAAGAACTTGAAACTCAGTTCAGATAAAAAGAACATCGAATCCATTGAAATTGGGATTCAGGCAACAGTCAAAAACAATCAGGAGTACAACCCTCTCTTCGATGTAAAAGGATTGCCTTGTTGGCCATCCAATCCATTGTATGACCAACTGGATCAAGGCGAACAATTAAAAGACTTCAACCTAGAATCTTACTGGACGCCTTGGCAAGACGTAGGTACAAAAACGTTGCAAGCTGGTGTTGATTTTGACATCGTAGTTCAAGGAATAGCCATCGGAGCATTGCCGGTCATCGCCAAGGAATTGATAGCCGAAAATGAAGATTGGAAAAAAATGGTTGAATCCGTAACCGCCTGCGAAACGAACGCCTTTCAACTCTGGTTTTATCCAGATGTTGCCGGATTGGGTTGGCCTTACTGGATGGACGAAGTCCCATTGTCTGGCAGTTACAAAGAACCTTTTGATACCTGGGCTGACATGAGTGACCTGATCATTCGTGAATCATGGCCAGACCATGCCTTTCCAAACAATATAGCTTACGTATGCGGCCCTATTGAAACCAAGGTTGACTATTCCAAATGGGATTTTAACGACCATACGGTACCCATGAAAGCCTACGAGGAAGTCAAGAACAAGACCAAGGATTACCTTGAAAAGCTGAGTCCTCACTTATGGCCAAATGCTTCTGATGGAAATGGTAACTTCAATTGGGACTTACTGATTGACTTAAACAATCGCATCGGAGTAGATCGCTTCAATAGTCAATGGTTTAAGGCAAACATTGACCCTTCTGAGCTTTATGTTCTTTCTGAAACCAACAGTAGCATTCACCGAATGAAAACGCATCCCTGCGGTTTTGACAATCTCTACATTACTGGTGATTGGATTGACAATGGTTTCAATGCTGGTTGTGTAGAAGCTGCGGTTATCGCAGGGAAACAGACAGCTCGTGAAATCCTGAAACAGGAACACGAAATAATGGGCGAAAAAGATCCGGTTTAATTTATCCATTTTCATCAGCGATTTGAATCATGTTTAAAGGGTACGAAATTTCTGAAATCCTTCACCAAGGAATCAAATCTAATGTATACAGGGCCACCTTTAGTGATGGGAATCTGCCTGTTGTCATCAAGTCTTTGGCTAATCCGTACCCAACGCCTTTAGAGATTGCCCGATTGCGTCATGAATTTCAACAATTGCAAGGATTAGAATTCCAAGGCGTGCCCAAAGTATTTGGCTTTGAAAAAAATGACAATAACTACAGTATTGTTCTAATCGATCACCAAGGGATACCCGTCAAATCTTATGTCGACAATGAGCTACATGGCGTTGCTGGTATGCTAAGCATTGCGGAACAGCTCTGCCAGATTCTTGCCTTTATTCATTCACAACAAATTATACATCGAGATATAAAGCCACAAAACATCATTGTTTCTCCTTCGAACGGAGAAGTGCAAATCATTGATTTTGAATTGGCTACTCGCTTAATGCCCGGAATACAAGAGGCAACCGGGGTTTTAGAAGGCTCATTGCCGTATATCTCACCAGAACAAACTGGCCGCATGAATCGCCCAGTCGATTATCGTTCAGATCTTTACTCCTTGGGGGTAACCCTTTTTGAATTGATAACGGGTCAATTGCCTTTCACTGCCAATCATCCGCTTGAATGGATACACGCACATTTGGCGCAAGCGGCTCCAGACCCCCGTACAATTCGACCTGAATTACCAGAAGCCATTGCCAGAATTATCCTAAAACTACTGTCTAAGTCGGCTGACGATCGATACCAGAGTGCCTACAACCTGCAAAAAGACTTGAAAAATTGTGTAGCACAATGGCACCAAAACAAGCATATTGTACCGTTTGAACCGAACATAGCTGACTCATTTGGATTATTCATTCTGCCTTCAAAACTCTACGGACGAGAAGAACAACTGGAACAATTGTCTCAAATTATGAATCGGGTGATTGAAGCCCAAAAACCACAGTTGATTCTGGTTTCTGGTTATTCTGGAATCGGGAAAACAGTACTGATTCAGGAAGCACGCAAACAGATTACTATCGCTAAAGGCAACTTTACCAAAGGCAAATTCGACCAATTGAATCGGAATATTCCTTACTTTGGATTTACGATTGCATTTACCGATCTGGCCAAACAATTATTGGCAGAAAAAGAAGAAGATTTACAAGTACTGAAATCACAATTGATAACTGCTTTAGGTGCGAATATACAGATCATCAACCAACTCATACCAGCCTTTGAGCTAATCATTGGTACACATGCAACTCCTCCTCAGTTGCTACCAGAAGAAGCTTCTAACCGATTTTTACAAACACTTAAAACTTTTGTAAAAACATTGGCTACTCCAAATCGGCCACTCATCATTTTTATCGATGATTTACAATGGGCTGACGTAGCTTCTCTTACATTAATTGAGTTGCTGGCTGCGGATACTGAGTTACAAAGCCTTGGGGTAATTGGGTCTTACCGCAGCAATGAAGTAAATGATGCTCATCCGCTGAAACAGACCCTAAACAAAGTGAAAGCAGTCATGCCTATTCACGAAATTCACTTGGCCAATTTGGAAGAAAGTGACATTCTTGAGCTGCTTTTAGATGCTTTCAAAAGGCCTGTGAAAGACACGATTGGGATGGCTAAGTTGTTGTACACCAAAACCCAAGGAAATCCTTTCTTCCTTACCCAGTCTCTGCTTAATCTAAAAGTGGAAGGCCAAATTAAATTCGATACTGCAAAAGGACATTGGGAATGGAAACAGGAAGAATTGGACAAAATGAACATTACGGACAACGTAGTGGAACTCATGGTTTCAAAAATTCAAAAATTATCTTCACAGGGACAACAAAGTCTGAAGCTTGCCGCTTGTATTGGAAATGATTTCTCTCTTCACCTACTTTCTTGTATTGCCAACAACGATGAATTAATCGCGTTGAAACAGCCTTTAGAAATGGGACTGATTTCTGCTTTGGACGAAAATTATGTCTTGCTTTCCGATGCTCAACAATTTCAAGATAATTTATTAAACCAATATTTCTCCCACCATGAGACGCTGAATGATGCAAAATTTAGATTCTTGCATGATCGGGTACAGCAAGCAGCCTATTCCTTGATGACGGAAGAAGAGCGCAAGGAAATACATCTAAAACTTGGTCAGAACCTAAGTCGAAATTCAGATGCAGAAGGCATTAATGAGCAAATTTTCACCATTTGTAACCACTTAAATAAAGGCAAGGAATACATTACCACTTCAACAGAAAGACTTGAATTGGCGGCGTTTAATCTGCAAGCTGGGAATAAAGCCCGAGAAGCCACAGCTTTTGTTCAAGCATTAGAATACATCTCTACTGGCATTGAATTGCTTGATTCCTCAGCAATTGAAACCAACTATACTTTATGGAAGGGATTGCACCATGAAGTAGCACAGTGTTTTTATTTAACTGGCGACATACAAAATGCGAAAGCAGAATATGAACAGTTGCTTTTACATAGTCAAAGCAAATTAGACAAACTGGTTGTTTATAGATCTTTAGTTGACATGTATTCCTCCAGGGGCATGCACAAAGAGGTAACGGAAACTGTAGCCGCCGCACTACAACTATTCAATATTAATATTCCAACCCGTCCCTTTGAATCAAAGTTGCGGATCATGTCAAGTATCGCTGAAATCAAATGGAGGCTTCGCAACAAGAGCATGGATGATTTAATTCATGGCCCCAGATGCACAGATTTAGATCATATCAAACTAGCTGAATTACTGCTCGAAGCAGGGCCTTCTGTTTTCTTGTCGAATCAAGACTTATTTGCCTGGTTGGTGCTTTTTGAAGTACGATTTGCCCTTAGACTTGGCCATACGCCCTCATCTCCATTAGGTTTCACTGGTTATGGCATGATCATGAACCGCGCTTTTGGCAACATTGAGATCGCCTTTGAAATGGCAGCAATGGGTGAACGACTGAACGAATCATTAGGCAGTGTATTCCCTTATCACAAATTAAAATTTGTACAGCTCAACTTTATTAACCACTACCGGTATGATGCAAACACCTATCTGGAAGATTTTTACAAGCTCGGAAAAATGGCCTTGGCCGATGGCGATTATTTGTATTTAGGGTTAAATTATTATGACATTATTTGTTATCGGTCTGCATTGGGTCACCCGATTGAAGAAATTCTACAGGAGTCTGGTAGCCACCTCAAACATTTAGAGAAACTCAACAATCAAAATGGTTATGACCTTTTACTGTGCCGGTATCAATCCTTGTTGGCCTTATCTGGTAAACCCATTCTTCCGTGGGAGGCCGGGGTGCCAGATGCATCCATTGATTCAAAATTGAATCGATTTAAAAAGGAATTGGCATTTACCAATCTCACTGAATTGTACATTTACATTTATCAAACCAATTATTTAATCAATCTGAATGAACTAAATTTAACCAGTCACCTTTTAGCCAGCAATGAATATTTGAGCTATCTGGATGGTAGTTATTCCTATGTAGACCTGGCACTTTTCCATGCTTTGGCTATCCTAAAAACATTCCCTTCACAGTCAAAAGCAATTCAGCAAAAATTCCGGAAAATTGTGCTGAATCACCTGAAAACCTTAAAGAATAGGTCACTTCAAGGTATTGTAAACTATTTAGGTTATTGTCATTTGGTACAAGCTGTTCATTACCTCATTAACGGTCGTCCACATCGGGCGGCGCAGCTGTTAGAATCAATTGTTTCTGATCTTGAAAAACGAAATGTGCAACATCTTTCAGCCATTGCGAAAGAATTGATTGGAAAGATTTATTTGGAACGAAAGCAAGACAAAATTGCTTTGGCTTATTTAGAAGAAAGTGCGTATGATTATCTACAATGGGGAGCTTCTGCAAAAGTAAAACTGATGATCGACGAGTATCCTTCATTGATTTTGCGCAGGGGCAACGAATTAAACTTCTTAATGAGCCAAAACAACAGTGAAACTTCTCATTTTTTCGATAGCAAATATGGCCTAGACCTTACTAGTTTGATGAAATCCGCAGCTGCAATCTCTGGCGAAATTCTATTAAACAAATTGCTCCCCTCAATGATCTCTATCGTTGTTGAAAATGCTGGAGCTGAAGTAGGTTATTTGATCCTAAAAAACGAAAATGATCTAGTGCTTGCGGTAAAGCGCAGTGTGCTTAGCGCTGAAGCAGAATTCATGCACAATTTGCCACTGAATGAATGCAATGAAGTAGCTCAATCCGTTGTTCAATATGCTCACCGGAGCCACGATACTTTACTTTTAGACCACGCTTACCATGATGAACGATTTAAAAATGACGCTCACATCAGTGCCAATAAACTAAAGTCCATTTTGTGTATCCCGATTTTGCATCAAGGCAATTTTCGCGGGGCAATCTACCTTGAAAACAATCTAATCACTTATGCCTTTTCAGCAGAAAGAGTAAGTGTAATGAACATTCTAAGTGCACAAATCGCGGTGGCACTCGACAATGCCCTACTTTATCGAAACCTGGAAGAATCCCTCAATAATCAAGTTACACTTACCGAAGCTTACAGTAGGTTTACCCCAAATGAGTATCTGCGGTTTTTAGGTCATACTTCGATTTTAGATGTAAAATTAGGAGATTACCGAAGCGAGAAAATGACGGTTTTGTTCTGTGATATCCGCGCCTATACCAGCATTGCAGAACAGTTTACGGCTGAAGAGAATTTCAAATTTTTAAGTGCGTACCTGGAAAAGATGACTGAGATCATCACCAGCCACAATGGAATGGTAAATCAACTACTTGGAGATGGCATCCTGGCCTTCTTTGATGTAACCAAAGACGCCTTGGAGGCCTCTATAGAAATGCAAATTTTCTTGCAGAATTATCAAGTTGAAAACTTACATGGTGCACCAATAAAAATTAAAGCAGGAATCGGCATGCATTCAGGGGAAGTAATTATTGGTATAATGGGCAACGCAAAAAGAATGGATACGGGTATCGTATCGGATACAGTCAATGCTGCTTCACGCATTGAAGGACTCACCAAACATTTTGGAGTCAATGTATTGCTAAGCGAAACTTTAATCGAGCAGTTGGATTGCAAACCCGCTGAGCAATTCAGATTTATTGGCCGTGTACAGGTGAAGGGAAAAAAACAACACATTGGTCTATACGAATGCTTCGATGGTGATCTGCCAGAATTGCAAGCCCAAAAAAAGGCAAGCCTCCAAGCTTATCATCAAGCTTTAGATCTATATTTTAATCAACAGTTTTCAGAAGCGTCGTTAAATTTTGCACAATTGATTGAAGAAAACCCAACCGATTCCGTTTTACTTTATTACAAAAGCAAACTAAACACGCTTCTCCTAAATGGGGTTCCAGAAAATTGGAGTCCTATTGAGGCCATTGAAATCAAATAAAAAATCTACACTACAGGTTTCACAAACTATTAGCTTATTTTACTTTATTTTTTAACCATTGACTAAATTCTATTAAAATGAAAATCCTATTAACCTTAATGTCTATTTTAAGTTTGTTCAGTGCAGTTGCCCAGTCATCTACAGGCATTACTCCGAAATTGAAGTTTTTGGTACACATTACCCATGGCCCAGAAGACTCTACCCGCGTAGCTTTGGGTTTTCTAGTGGCAAGAACCGCTTTAGCCGAAGGCCATTCCGTGTGCCTATTTTTAGCAGGTGATGCTGTGAAACTTATCCGCGATGAAAACTTAAATAAGGTAACTGGGCTCGGAACGGGTAGCTTACGCGAACATTTTGATGCCATTGTGAAGGGTGGAGGTAAATTTTACCTTTCAGGCATGTCTAGCAAAGCCAGAGGAGTCACTGAAGCAGACTTGGTCAAGAAATCCGCCGAATTTGCTATGCCAAATGTGCTGATTCGTTTGGCAACAGAAAGTGACCGCATGTTTACCTATTAGTGGTTCGGTTCACTCATCAAAAAACACAATGCTCCATTTGGATCATCGGGCGCGCATTTTTATTAAATCATCAGGATAAGGGACATTGCGTTGTGTTGCGATCTCTTTGGGCATTTCGGCCCGGCCTTTTTTCAAAGCGCGCCCCAGTTCCTTAACCAGTTTTAAAGCAACGGGATGCTGCGCGCTAAACAGATTTTGCGTTTCACCCAAGTCGGCCTCCGTATTGTACAATTCAAAACGTTGGTCTGTGTGAAAATAAATCAACTTCCAATGTCCTTGCCGAATGACACTGTACAATTCCAGCGCGGGTCCTTTTGGGCCCCAAATGTGTGGATAATGCCAATATAAAAAACGCTTGTTCGTGTTGCTTTTTTGTTGGATCAAGGGAAAAATGTCTTGGCCATCTATTTTTTGCACAAGCTTGGGCTTTTGGATGCCCGCCATTGTCAATACGGTTGGAAAGATGTCTTCAATGATGATGTTCTGAGCATTGGTGGAACCTGGTTGCACCATTCCCGGCCATTTCAGAACAAAGGGGATGCGTACCCCACCTTCATAGGCTGAACCCTTTCCACTGCGTAGCGGGGTGTTGTGTTCGTGCCGGATTCCACCACGCACACTTGCACTCAAGCCTCCATTGTCAGATAAAAAGATGATGATGCTGTTTTTGGCCAATTGGGTTTGTTCCAAGTAAGTCATCACATCGCCGAGACTTTTGTCCATCCCTTCCACGAGGGAAGCATATTTGGCTTCGGTTGAATCCATCCCCCTTGCGTAATATTTTTGTACAAACCGCGGATCAGCCATGATCGGGGCATGAACGGCATAATGCGCAAAATGCAAAAAGAAAGGCTGTCTTGCTTCTTTGGCTTTGTCCATGGCGGCAATGGCTTCTTTCGTCAAAACATCACTTAAAAAAACGTCCTGACCCCAATATTTTTCCAACCCGGGAACACCCCAAATCGAGTCACGCCCCCGCTTGTTGCCAAAATTGGCGAGGCCATAATAGCTCTGTGGAGCTCCTGCGGCATGTCCGGCAACGTTCACATCAAACCCCAGATTCAACGGATTACTGCCAGGTGTACCTGCAGCACCCAAATGGGCCTTGCCGACATGGATGGTATAATAATTGTGTTGCTTCAAAACCGTGGCGAGAGAAGTGGCATAAACCGCATTTTCTACCCCAGGTACTGGACTTAAACCATTCATATTCCATTTTGGTGGCGTCAATGTTGCTGATTTCCCATCGGTACTTTGGTTTTTCCACAAGGTCCAATTGGTCACTTTGTGCTTGATGGCATTCATACCCGTCATCAAACTTACCCGAGAAGGGGAACAAACTGGTGCAGCATACGCATGGGTGAATTTCACACCTTGGGCTGCCAATTTTTCGAGGTTGGGCGTATGGTAAAGGTCATTCCATTTGGTTCTTTCAGTATGAAAAGGAAGAGAACAGTCTTGCCAGCCCATATCGTCGATGAGAAAGACAATGATATTGGGCTGCTGCGGACTATTCTGACCCAAACCAAGCACCGATAAAAATAGGCAGAGACAAAGCGAAATTTGGATTTTCATACTTGACAATTATTCGTTCAACAAAAAATGCACTATCCGACAGGCATTTCCACTACTCTTCGGGTTCTTTTCAGCACTGATTTTCAGGCTTAAAGTATGCGCCCCCGGTTTCAAATCCGTTCCCAACAACAAATACCAGGGCAAATGCAATTGCCCGCTCCATTGGGTGTACAAGTCCAGCGTTTTGGAAAGGCCACCATCGATTGAATACGTGACCATGCCAGCATCGGCGCCGGAAACCAGGGAAATGCCCACTGCCGTCCCTTTAAAACTCAGCGAAAAAGCACCCCCCGGGGTGTTGGCCATCAATATGGGCACATGCACAAAACCCTCGCGGGTAGGGAGTCCGTCACTTGGAGTCCAATCTGGGTCAATGGTCCAATGCTTATCCCGTTTGGCATTTTCGATGGGGTGATATTTGCCTTTGTCAAAACTGGCGCGGTTCAATGGATTGGGGTAAAAGGTGGTTTCCGTCCAAACGCCTGGATCGTTGAAGCAATCCGTTAGCAAGGTTTTGATGGCCGAAAAATACAGCTCCTGCCCAAAAGGAGAAGGGTGTAAATCTTTAAAATCGTAGGCCCAACTGAACTCTTGGTTCCACATTTTATCCGCCACTGCTCTTGCCAAATTGATGAAGGGCAATTGATAATGGCTGGCGATCAATTCATGGTTGTGTACTTCAACAGGCGTTCGTTCAAAGGAATAATCTTGCGTTTTGTCTGGATCGGCAAAGGCCATCAGCACGATGTCCATCAGAGGGTTGCTCAAGCGGGCATGCCGAACAATGCCTTCCAGTGCGCGCACCTGAGTGAGGCTGTCGGTACCGTTGGCACGGTCATTCACTGCCGCTTCAACAAACAAAAGGTCAACTTTCCCTTTGTCCAAAACATCCCTTTGCAAGCGGAAGGAATGCGGCAAGCTGCCCAAAGAAGGAATGCCCGCAGCAATAAAGGTAAATTCCGTGTGCGGGAAGCGTTCTTTGAGGTAAGCACAAGTTTTGTCCCTCCAACCTTTGTTGTAGGTGATGGATCCCCCCAGAAAAGCTACCGTAGCCTTCCTTTGTGTCAAAATGACCCGGTGGATGTTTTGTAAACCATTGTGAATTTGTATAAAATCGCGGTTGGGCAATGGCTTTTTGACTGGGAAGCTATGTTTATAGATGAAATCCGCCCATTCTGCTGCTTTGTTGATCGGAAAATGGTGGCCTTCCAAAGTTTGCGGCCCATCGGTAACCGGATAAATGGTGGCGGGGCCTCCCAAGGCTGTGTATTTTTGCGTCAGCAAATAAGTGTTTTCATCCGAAGGAACAATCTTGTCCTGGTTGCTGATCACGTGCAGAATGGGTACTTTGAAAGTGGCCAGCCCTTCCAAGTTGTCAATCGGATTGTCTTTAAAAGCCAGTGCTTCTGCTTCATTGAATCTGAATACTTCCTGAAACTGCGTCCAGCTTTTGGGGTCTCCCGGGCCTTTGCCTTTGCCTCCAGGCCAGCTTTTGATGTCACACACGGGTGCTTCATTGTAGATGCAGCTCACTTTGTCTGGATTGCGTTTTGCCCAGGCATACACATACAAACCGCCACGGCTGACACCTTCCAGTGCAACTTTGGGTGCAAACTTCATGGAATCCACCAAATGATTGTAGACCTGATCCCAGGCTTGCATGGCTGCCGGACTGCCATATTGGTCATCTACGTGCACAAAGACGAGATGAAAACCTTTGACCAACAACAAACTGTCCATTTCAGTATGCCAATCAGGGAAAGAAGCCCGCCATATCCAGGGATTTCCGGGTAGCGCCTGTTTGGGTTTGACACAGTAGGCTCGGTGCTGACCTACCTGCAAATTGATGCGTTCAAAGCCTTTCCACAGATCGGAATGGGTGCTGTTGACGGTTTGAAAAAGGGATTCGGGTTTGACCTGCGCATAAACGATTTTGCTGTAATTGTCCTTTTCGTATAGTATGCCAATGTTTTGATCTTGTTGAATGACCAAATCCGCGTAAGCTGAACTCGTTGGGCAGATCACGTTCCCCAATCGCCAGGTTTTGCCTTCATCAGCGCTGACTTTGAGGCTCAGGTTTTCACGTTTGCTTTGATGATCCAAATTTGCAAACAGTAGCCATTTTTGTCCCGTTTTGCTGGTGTAATTGAGCATACTTCCTTCACAAACGGGATCTGCCAATTGTTGTTCCACGTAGATCGAATCCCATTTCGCGCCAGCACTTGTACTTGTGGCCATGATGCGGTATTTGGCGTCGCCGGATTGGTTGCGGCAGTTGAGCAGGATGCCTCCATTGCTCGATTCAGCAGCGGTGCTTTCGTTGCTGCCAGGATAGGTAATATTGGGGGTGATTTTCCAGGTTTTGCCATGGTCATCCGAATAGAACCCATGCGCAAAATAATCCTTCCCCTGTGCCAATGCAGCACCTTCTGAATGGTTGGCAGCAACGAAAATGCGGCCACGGTAGTTTCCTTTGCTGAGTTGAAGTGCATGCCCGGGCGTATTGGCGTAATGCCGCCAATCATCCTTAAAGTTGTATGCCGGATTGATTTGGGGGAAATTGGGTTTGGATACGAAGCGGGTAATGTTGACAGGTGTTGACCAGGTTTGGCCTCCATCCAGACTGGTTTTGTACCACACTTCCCGCATGGCTTTGCCGTTTCTGACCTCTGCTTCAGAACCCGTTCCGGTATTGTAAAACAAAAATAGGCGGCCTTGAGGATACCGTTTGTCGCTCAAGTCAAAAACCGGGGCAGGATTGCCGGCCTGGTTGTTGCCGTATTCTGCCACAATTGCGAGTTTGCTCCAGGTTTGGCCATTGTCGGCGCTGCGTTTGAGTACAATGCGAACATCGCCGTGATCGCTGCAACTGAGCCTACGGGCTTCGCAAAAAGCGAGCAAGTCGCCATCGGGTGCCTTGACAATGGCGGGAATGCGGTAGCAGAGGTAGCCATCGTCGCCATTTTGGTATACGGAGATTTCTGATGTTGGCTGCGAATTGGAAACAAATTGAGCGAATGAATTCGTCGGTATGATTGAACTTGCCAAGCAACAAGCCAGAATCATCATCGTGCAGTGCTTCATTTTTTGGGAGGGTTTAAGGTATTCACCAATGCTTTGCCTAAAAGTTGATAGCCTTCGGCATTGGGATGCAAACCATCAGAAAAAAGCTTTTCGTCAATTTTGCCCGTGGGCAACAAGAGTTTGGTGCCAATGTCTGCATAGGTTAAGCGATTGGCTTTAGCCACTATTTGGATGCCTTTGTTCAATTGGACGATGCGCGCTTCCTTATCCCGACGGGGATAAAGCCCCAGTAGATAAATTTTGGCACGGGGCTGTCGGATTTTGATCGCATCTACCAGGAATTTCAAGCCACTGATGATTTCCAAATCGGTATTGAGGTGCAGGTTGTTGGTACCAATGTTGATGACAATTTTTTCGGGACTGAAGCCTTCCAGTTCATCGTGGTACACGCGCCAAAGTACGTTTTCGATCCGATCCCAACCAAAACCCAGGTTGCGCATTTGCAGGGGTTCCAGGTATTGCGCCCAGGAATCGGCACCACAAATGCGGTCGTTGAGTGGCTTGCCGCCCCAGTTGTGGGTGATGGAATTGCCCATAAACAGGATTTTGCCAGGTTCGCTGACATTCAGGGCTTTGATGGCATTGTGGCGCTCTTCCCAATTGTAGCTTCCGGGTTCGCGGCTTTGGCGCACCGGGATTCTGGTCGTCGTTTTTCCGATGGGCTCTTGCAGGATTTCCCGCAGTTTCTTTTCATAAGCTTCGGCCTGGCGCATCATCCCATAATCGTTGGGGTGTGTACCATCTACAGTAGCATCCAGATCAAAACCGATTTCGGCAAAGGTAAGGGTATAAAGTCCGGGTACTTTTTCGGCATTGAGTTGTGAAAGAGCCGCTTGCAAGGCCTGATTGGCTTCCTGGTAATAAGTCTGACGGGCGGGCACCATAAAACCTTCCGAATAGCCAGCGTGCTCGCAGAGCAAGATAGGGGTTATCGGGTGCACTGCACGAATGCTTTTAACCGCATCATAAACCCGTTTTTGGTTGTCCTCTTTGCTGAATCGCTCGGTGGTAAGGTTGGGCAGGCAGTCCAGGATGTACACTTTGGCTTCGATTTCGTTGATGAGACTGATGAGTTCGGGTTCCAGCCGACCGTTTCCTGAGAAACCTAGGTTGATCACGGGTCGGTCCAACCTGCGGGACAAAATGTTCGTCCAAGCCATGCCGGGTCGGGATGCACAAGCGCCCTGAGCGATGGAAGTGCCGTATACCACGATTGGTTTTTCGTTCATTTTGGGGAGTGGCCTAAATGCACTCCCTGTAGTTGTTCCAATTTCCAGTCCAGTTAGTCCCTTGTAAAGCGGCATGTACAAGCGGTATTCTCTGCCCAATTTGTGGTAGCCATCAGAAGGACTAAGCTTGTCAAAATTGTACTCCACGGTATCTTTGAAACTGTATTTGCCTGCACAAAAGTGCCAGTTTCCATCGCTGTCAATGGCGTATAAATCCACCCCACTCATCCCTGTAGAAGGCATATGTGGCATAGAAGGGCTGCCTGCGATTTTATAACGAACCTTGATTTGGGGAGCATTGCTGAAAAAGCGAATAAACAAGCCAGCTGGTTGTTTGGAAAGGTTCCAGACCGGAGGTCTTACGAGGCTTTGCGCACGAGGCGGCAAACGCTGAAGGGAGTCTTTCATTTCGCCAGACCATGCCTGGCCGTCAATCACTGGAAAGGTGGCATCAGAGAGCTTCCACCATGTTAATTCAGCAGCAGTTTGGCCATACATGGCCTTCACACTCAACAATAGCAGACTGCACAGCAGCCAGGAAAAAATGCGGTGGTTTTTCATTTCGTTTATAGTGGATGATAAATGCTTGGTAAATTTACAATAAAGCGGCATTCTAGCTATCTTTGGGTGGATCAATAAATGCATCACATGACTGAAATAACCCAACTCCTGGCTGAAGTACAAACTGCAAGGCAAGCCTTTATTGCTGAAGTTTCCGGCCTAACTTATGAGCAAGCCAACTTCAAACCAGACGTCGAAACATGGAATGTTGTAGAAAACGTTGAACACATTGTTCGCGCGGAACAATCAGGGATCAGCGGCCTGTGGAAAGCATTTGACGCGCTGCGTCGCAACGATCCAGTATGGTCAGGAGACCCCATACATCAGGGTTTGTCGGCAGATGAAGTAATTGCCCGTACCTGGCAACCTAAAGAGATTGTGCCGCCAATTGCCGCGCCACAATGGGGTGGTTCGCTCAATTTCTGGTTGGCCCTGCTCAAAGCACAAGGTTTTATGCTGGCAGATTTTGCCACTGAGCTGGAAGGGTTTGACCTGGAATCTCTGGTGTATCCGCACCCTATTTCCGGTCCCATGGACGCCCGGCAGCGGTTCGATTTTTTAAAGGTGCATATGCAGCGGCACCAAAAGCAGATTCAGAAATTGAAGGATGAAGCAGGTTTCCCGAAGGGTTGAGAACTTGCCTTGTACAACGGTATACTATTGTTTATCAATATTATCAGAACTTATTTTTGAGCAAAAACCCATTTTAGATCAATTTCCAAATCTGGAAAAACAGCAGATCGAAGGATGTCTTCAGAGATAACGGGGGCCAGACCAATGAATTGGCCATTGTCATTGAGAACATACACCCGAACTTCTTGATCCAGTGGGTAAACCAACCAATATTCTCGCACGCCCGCTTCTTCGTATACCTGGTATTTCTCGCGCATTTCCCTTTTGCTGTTGCCTGGAGAAAGTATTTCTAGAATTAGATCTGGTACGCCATTGCAACCTTGTTCATCAATTTTTTGTGGATCGCAAACCACACAAAGATCAGGTTGTACCACCGTGGTAGTTTGCCCTTTTTTGATACTGACCGGCAAGCGTACGTCGAATGGAGCGTCAAATACTTGGCAGGTTTTATCCAAGAAAAAACTGTAAAGTTTAAAATGCAATGCACCTGAGATGCGCTGATGAAGTGTATTCGGAGCAGGACTCATCGGAAACAAGCGCCCACGAATCAGTTCTACCCGTTCCTGAAACTGCCAGCTGAGGTAATCGGCATAAGTATACAACCCATTGGGGTCGAGTTGGGAAAGGCTGGTGATGGGTTCAACGCTCGGTACAGTCATGTACAATGATTTGTGGGTAAAGTTAACAATTTTGCAAGGGTTTCACAAGTGTGCAAAGCCCCTAATTCTTATCCACATACTTCAAATTATCCGCATTATAGCGCGGACCTACGTTCGGGTATCTTTTCAGCAATTCTTCCAACAAAGTCAAATCCGCTGCGGAAAGCGCTACATCCACCGCACCTGCATTGTCCAACAAATAGCTTCGGCGTTTGGTGCCCGGGATCGGAATGATGCTCTCACCTTGTGCCAACACCCAAGCTATGGCCAATTGTGCAGGAGTGCAACCTTTTTCAGCAGCTATTTGGGCAAAACCAGCAGCCAGATTTTGGTTGTTTTCGGCGTATTCCTGTTGGTAGCGGGGTAAGTTTTTGCGAAAATCTTGCGCACCTAAAGCACTTACATCCAGAGTGTTCGTCATCAAGCCCCGGGCAAGCGGACTAAAAGGCACCAGTGAAATATTGAGTTCTTGACATAAGGGTAAAATCTCTGTTTCAACATCCCTGGTTAGCAAGGAATACTCACTTTGCAAGGCAGCGATTGGGTGTACCTTGTGGGCGCGACCAATGGAGTTGGCCGACGCTTCAGACAACCCAAGATACCGCACTTTGCCCTCTTTGACCAATTCCGACATGGCGCCTACCATTTCTTCCACAGGCACATTGGGGTCAATACGGTGGGCATAATACAAGTCAATCACCTCAGTTTGGAGGCGTTTCAGGCTTTCTTCAACGGCAATTCGCATGCGCGCTGGCGAGGCATCGAAACCACCAAACTTGCCGTTCTCGTAAGGTTTGAACCCAAACTTAGTAGCGATAAAAATTTTGTCGCGGTTCGGTTTCAGCACTTTGGAAACCAATGCTTCATTTTGGCCATTGGCATAGATATCGGCAGTATCCCAAAAATTGATACCGATTTCAATGGCTTTTTCGAGGGTTGCGATCGATTCCACATCGTTGGCTTCGCCGTAACCGTGATTCATTCCCATACAGCCCAGCCCAATGGCGGACAGTTGGATCGAAGTATTGCCTAAAGTGCGGTATTTCATAGTGCAAAGTTCATTAAAGTACAACAACTAAACTATCCAATTGCTATCTTGGTTTGATCAAGTCATTGATAGAATCCGTTTCCTAAGTGCAAGACCTTATTTATGAAAACATTAGCCCTGAAATTTGCAACTACAATTGTTCTTTTGGCATCATTTTGTACCTGTATCGGAGCACAACCTCAACCCGAACACCACCTCCAATTTCAAACCATGCCTACCCAATGGTACGAAGGTCTTCCCCTAGGCAACGGTTGGCTGGGGGTATTGCTTTGGCAAAAAGATAAACACATTCGCATGAGTATGGATCGGGTTGACCTTTGGGACGACCGTCCTATGCCCGAAATTGACAAATTGCGTTTTGATTGGGTAAAAGAACAGGTCCTCAAAAACCAATACGATACCGTACAAGCCATTGGGGATGAACCTTATGAAAAATATGCCGCACCGACCAAAATTCCGGGGGCAGCGCTGGAATTTGATTGCCAGGCTTTTGGTTCCGTAAAATCGGCCAGACTGGACATTGGCCAGGCCCTCGCTACAGTAGAATTCAGCAATGGGGTACGGCTGAACAGCTATGTACACGCCAGTGAGCAAATCGGTTTTTTTGGTTTTGAAAACCTGAAAGATCCCAGTTTTATTCCAGAACTGTTGATTCCCAATTACAATACGGGCACTTCAGGAAAAACGGGCAACAGTGTAGAAGGCCAAAGCCTGGAGCGCCTGGGATACGCCAAAGGTAAGATTGACAAAACCCCCAATTCCATCCGTTACCACCAGCCAACCTGGAACGGGCATTTCTATGAAGTGCTGGTGCAATGGCAACAAACTGGAGACAATCTCATCGGTCAGTGGACCATCAGCGTAGATCAAGTTGCAAAAATGCCCAGATTGAATAAAAAAGCTGTTGAACCAACCCGTTGGCCAAGTCATCAGGCCTGGTGGAAACAATATTGGAGCAAGTCAAGCGTGCATTTGCCCGACACTTTGCTTGAAAAACAGTACTACCTCGAAATGTACAAGTTTGGTTGTGTGGCCCGCAGCAATACCCCTCCAATTTCTCTGCAAGCCATCTGGACTGCCGACAATGGCAACCTGCCTCCCTGGAAAGGCGATTACCACCACGACCTCAATACCCAACTGAGCTACTGGCCGGGTTATACCGGAAACCACCTGGATTTGACCGCCTCATATACCAATTGGCTGTGGAAAACTATGGCAGAAAACAAACGCTGGACAAAGGCTTACTTTGGCACCGACGGACTCAATGTACCTGGCGTAAATACCATCAGCGGCAAGCCGATGGGTGGATGGATTCAATACTCAATGAGCCCCACGACTAGCGCCTGGGTGGCACAGCACTTTTACTGGCAATGGAAGTACAGCATGAATTCGGTGTTTTTGAAACAAAAAGCTCGGCCTTACCTCCTGGATGTCGCCCATCACCTGGATCAAATCACGCACACCGAAAATGGCCAGCGCAAACTTCCCTTGAGTTCCAGTCCAGAGGTTTTTGACAACAGCGTCAAAGCCTGGTTTTTGGATTTCAGCAACCATGATCTGGCCTTGGTCAAAAATGCCCTCGCCATGACCACGCAGGTGCTCAAACCCAGCGAGGCTTTGTATTGGAAGAAAATCCAGGAAGATTTACCTGCTTTTGCCCAGACTCAAAATAGCTTGAGCATTGCGCCAGGTTTCTCCTTTGAACATTCTCATCGCCACCACGCCCATTTAATGTCGATTTATCCACTCAAGGTGCTCAACTTTTCCCGAGAAACCGATCGGGTG
Source organism: Haliscomenobacter sp. (assembly GCF_040403615.1). NCBI lineage: Bacteria > Pseudomonadati > Bacteroidota > Saprospiria > Saprospirales > Haliscomenobacteraceae > Haliscomenobacter > Haliscomenobacter sp. The sequence continues at coordinate 41,387 of NZ_JBBAKG010000048.1, forward strand.
TTGATGAACAGTTCTCTCGATCAGCTCGAAAAAGCCGGAACCCGCGAGTGGTGTGGTTATTCCTTCGCCTGGGCAGCCTGCCTGCAAGCCCAGGCCAAACGCGCCGACCAAGCGTTGGAGATGCTGCAAATTTTTGCCCGCAATTTTTGTTCCATCAACAGTTTTCACGTGAATGGAGACCAGAAAGGGGGGCAATATTCCAATTTCACCTATCATCCATTTACCCTGGAGGGCAATTTTGCTTTCGCTCAAGGGGTACACGAGTTGTTGTTACAGAGTCATGATGGAATGGTAGAGGTTTTTCCTTCACTGCCAAGCACCTGGAGGGATGTTTCCTTTCAAAATCTACGTACCGAAGGCGCTTTTTTAATTTCAGCGGAGATGAAACATGGAGTAGTAAAAAAGGTGGAAGTGGTAACCAAAAAACGAGGCACAATCTACTTGAGGCTACCTGAAGGCAGATGGACAATACCGGATGGATGGATAATTCCGTATGGAAACAATCCCAATGAATACCGTATTAAACTATCCCGCAATGAAAAATTTGAATTGATTAACCTCAACCTATCGGATTATGAGCTTCGTAAAAAATGGTACAACTAAAATCTTCCAACTATGACCTTCACAATCATTTTGGTCATTCTGGTTAGTCTGCTGCTGATCAAATCGAAATGAGGGCTAAATTGGTTATGACTCCTTACACCCCATGTTTATGGGGTTTCAGATTTGAAAATTACAGCATACCTTACCCCAGATTTTATTGTAAGACATATCCTCTAGTAAAGAATTTTAGCCTCCAAAGAGCCCTCACATCCTGCCCGGAAACGTCGAGGGCTCTAGTCTTTTTTCTTCTGCCCTGAGTAGATTAACACCCATTGAATTTGCAAACCTCCGTTGTGGTACATATGTTTGTGAGGAATGTTCATTCTCTTACAAGCGTTGTCGCATGAATTTAGAAAAAGCAAAACAAGCCCTCAAGCGTTATTTTGGTTATGATCAATTTAGGCCATTGCAGTCCGACATTATCCAGGCTGTTTTTGCTGGACAGGATGCCTTGGTATTGATGCCAACAGGGGGAGGCAAGTCAGTTTGCTTCCAGATTCCGGCCGTAACCTTACCCGGTACTTGCATAGTTGTATCGCCCTTGATTTCGTTGATGAAAGACCAGGTGGAAGGTTTGCGCGCCAACGGTATTCAGGCAGCCTTCCTCAACAGCGCGATCGATTCCCGCACCCAACTCCAGGTGGAAGAAGCTTTTTATTCTGGGGCACTTAATCTCTTGTACGTTTCGCCAGAAAAACTCGTTTCGGGCAATTTCATTTCCATCCTGAAACGGGGCAAGATCAACCTTTTTGCCATCGATGAGGCGCATTGCATTTCCGCCTGGGGCCACGATTTTCGGCCTGAATACACCCAAATGGGCATGCTCAAGCAGCATTTTCCTAATATACCCATTATTGCATTGACGGCAACGGCGGATAAACTCACCCGCAAGGACATCGTCGATCAATTGCGCCTCAAAGAACCCGCCATTTTCATCGCATCTTTTGATCGCCCCAATTTGAGTCTGGAAGTGCGTCCGGGGCAACAACGCCTGGGTCAAATTCAGGAGTTTATCAAAAAGCACCCCAAGCAAGCGGGGATCATTTATTGCCTGAGCCGCAAAACAGCTGAAGACGTTGCCGCCAAATTGCTGCAACAAGGACTGAAAGCCGAAGCTTACCACGCGGGACTATCCCCCGATAAGCGTTCCAAAATTCAGGACAATTTCATCAACGACAACGTGCAGGTCATTTGTGCAACCGTTGCGTTTGGGATGGGCATCGATAAATCCAATGTGCGCTGGGTGATCCATTACAACCTGCCCAA
>NZ_JBBAKG010000049.1:0-3047 GCF_040403615.1 Haliscomenobacter sp.
TTGTCCAAACATGCTTGATTATATCGCACACATGCGTTATACTATGATCATGCTGTGACGCAAACAGCTAATTTAACTTACTTTGAAAGGTAACAATTATGCGCTTTAATCCAGAAACTAAAACCTACAAACTCTTCACTGCTCTCAATGCAGGCGAGAAAGTATCCGCCAGTGTCGCTTCCAAGCGTTTTGGCATCAAGAACATTTCCGCTGACGTATCACGTATCCGTCAAGCTGGTTTTGCAGTGTATGCTAACTCTCGTGTGGCTGGCAACGGTGTCAAGGTAACTGAATATCGTATTGGCAAACCAAGCCGTAAACTTGTGGCTGCTGGCTACAAGGCAATAGCCTTAGGTTTGGTATAACACAAACTCGCTGTCTGATTCAGACCAGACACTAGGTAAACAAAGCCTCCTGCAATGGGAGGCTTTCTCTTATTGTTTTTTTAAATAGTCAATTGCGGATTCTAATAACGCAATATCATCATTTAGATAGCCAATTGCAACATTACACGTTCTGCACAATAATCCGCGCACCTTGTTAGTAGTATGACAATGGTCAATGGCAAGTTTTGCTCCACGATCATCGTTCCCCTTACAAATAGCACAAACATAGTTTTGGGATTCGTTTAGTTGATGATATTCAGATTCTGCTAACCCATACTTTCTCTTAATATCGTTTTTCCACTTACGGTGTTTGACATGTTCTGTTCTAATGATTTTTGGTTTGGTGTAAATATCCATGCTGATTGCTCCTTTAAAGCGTTAGAGTAGTTGGGCCGGCAAGCCGCGAACTACACCTATATTTATACCTTAAACAGTGATGTTGCTTGACTGATATTGACTTTTGTAGTATAATGTACACATGCTAAAAAACTTATTCAAACGCCTGGGTCGATACCGGGTGATCATGGACCGACTGGATGGGGAACCTTACTTAGAACGCTACTACGTGTTTCTTCGAGATCGCTCATGGTTTCCGTTCAACATCTTTGTTCACAAGTTTCTCAAGAGTGATCCTGACGATGTGCATGATCATCCGTGGCCATTTGCTACCGTAATTCTCAGAGGTGGATACTGGGAATGGCGTCCCTTGTTTGATGCACAAGGCCGCCGCCAAGGTGAAACAGCCCGTTGGTGTGGTGCAGGAAGTTTTCGCACAGCACGAGCCAACACCTACCATCGCATTGAACTGGATCCTGACGTCACCTGCTGGACCTTGTTCATGCCCGGCGTCAAACAACGTGACTGGGGATTTCTTGTGAAAAACAAGTGGGTGCAATGGGAACAATATTTGATTCAAAGGAAAACAACATGAAATGGTTCAAACGCATGATCGTTCGTTGGGTGCGAGAAGATTGGGACAAAGCTGGTACTTCAGAGGACACATCAGTAGCGTATCCAATGTCCACAGGAAATCGTCGAAAGAATCTAATTGGTCTAGTCAGCGATGACATAGAAAGCGATGCTGGACTCAATATCACAGTACGCAAGGCCATTGGTGGCAAAATCATAACGTTCAGGCACTATGATGCCAAGACGGATCGCAGCAGCAACAAATTGTACATTGTGCCTGATGAACTGGATTTTGAACGTGAACTGGGCAAGATGATCACGCTGGAAAGCATGCGAGGCTGAAAGTAAATACATTATGGAAACTATTGTTGATGTTGCCCAATGGGTGCTTTGGATTGCCTGTGCTGTTATCTTGGTCACTTGGCTGGCGGAACTGGTGCTAAAAACATACCTACTGATAAAAATAAAACAGTATCAGACTGAACTGCAACCGGTGCTGGACGTGATGGAACGTGCGGTTGCTGGTCAATTGGTCTTGCTCACGGTAGAAGTTGACCACAATCAATATTTGTGCTACAATGCACTGACCCAGGAATTTGTGTGTCAAGGCATTGACGTAACCGAAATAGTTCAACGCTTCAGAGCCAGATTCCCAGACAAGACAGTGACAATATTCAATGGTGACGACACAGCAGTGGCAACACTACAACAACAATTTAGAGCACAACATGAAAATCTCAATTTGCAGTGACCTCCATTTGGAGTTTGGCGACCTTGACTTTGACAACACAGAGTCAGCACAGGTTCTAGTTCTCTCCGGCGATATCTGTGTGGCCAAAGACATGCTGGCACATGACAGTGCTGAGGTGCCGGGCATAGATGGCCGCAGCGGTCGCTATCACAAATTCTTCCAACGCTGTTCAGAACGTTTTGAGCATGTGGTGTACATTGTGGGCAATCACGAACACTACAATCATGACTTTGCCAAAACTATTCCACGTCTCAAAGATGTGTTGAGCTACTTGCCCAATCTGCATGTGATGGAAAAAGAATCTCTTGATATTGGTGACATCACGTTTCTGGCTGGCACATTATGGACAGACATGAATCGCGAAGATCCGGAAACTTTGTACGCTATTCGCAACTACATGAACGACTTTCGTTGCATCCACAACAGTGCCAAAGACACCCACTTCCGTGACCAAGATGGCAACTTTCAAACTCGCGTGTCCAGGTTCACACCCGAAGACACTGTGGAAGAACACAAGGCCATGCTGGAGTTTGTGAACACTGCTATCACAGCCAGACCTGATCGGCAGTGTGTGGTTGTGGGGCATCACAGCCCCAGCAAGCTCAGTACCAAGCCACAGTACGAGGATGATCAACTGGTGAATGGTGCATACAGCAGTGACCTGAGTGAGTTTATTCTTGATCATCCGCAGATTAGTTTGTGGACACATGGGCACACTCATCATAATTTTGACTACCTGATTGGTACCACTCGGATTGTTTGCAACCCGCGTGGCTATGTTGGTTATGAGTCGCAGGCTGCTGACTGGCGATTGCTGACTGTTGAAGTATGACGGAATTGTCCTTGACTCGAGACCAAGTGCAACGCCTGGCAACATTTTTTGCTCTGGACTTGAATATTCACGGTGTGACCATAACTGAAAGTCACGAAACTGGTATTGGAGCCAGCCATCGTGGCACGTTTCACAAGGCTCAACCCGAACGTGATTTTGAAGCAGACAT